>JAFGFR010000163.1 GCA_016930955.1 Victivallales bacterium
AGATTGATAATGCGCATTTAAGAGCGGCTTCGCCGCAAGAGAATAAACTAACAACGAGTTGCACTTGAAACTTGAAAACAGGATCTTCTCTGCCCCCTCCCGGCGGGGACGATCCCGATGGGACACCTCCCCCCGCTTCCGCCGCTTTACCGAAAAGGCCGTCAACCATACTTGCCAGAGTCCACTCGCCATCCTCGCCAAGACGCACAGGGGTATCCGCGACAACCCGCCCTTCCAGGGCATAGTCCCGCAACGCTCCGCTGTCTATCGGGCCGACCTCTATGTTGTTGATCTTGAAAAACCAATCCTGACTCGACATTCTCCAAATCCTCAGTACATACATGAGTATAGTGCAAAACACGATTCCAAACCTACAATGCCAGACATAAAAAGTCAAGCCATGTCAAGGGATCGAGATGTTTTTTTCCCATTTTCCCCAAGATTGCGTTTGAAGCACGGCGTATACAATGATAGCTTAAATACTCTCGATGCCTCAACACGGATTTCAAGGCCTGAACAGCAACACAGGAAAAGTATGGTCCCAAAAAAATTTGCTTTTTTTATTTTTGTATACACGCTTCTGGCAATTGTGTTTTCGACCGCCCCCCTGACTGATCCATCGGAAAGCAGGTATGCAATGATATCAAAGAACATGGCCGAGTCGGGCGACTGGGTCACACCCATAGTGTTTGACGACGGCGAAATGATGCCATTTCTGGGCAAGCCGCCGCTGGCCTTCCAGGCGGGGGCGCTATGCATCAAGATATTCGGCGCAAATGAGTTCTCCGCACGGCTGCCTTCATTCCTCTCGGCTATTGCCCTGCTTGCCGTGAGCTTCCTCGTGCTGCGGCGGTATGCAGGTGTATCCATCGCCGAAACCGCAGTGTATGTCACCGCCGCCACACCTTTCTTCATGGCTCATGCCGGCCTTGTTCTTGTTGATATGCCCCTCGCGTTTTTCACAACATCCTCTTTGCTTTGTTACTACGCTTTCCTGTGTGAGGACAGACCGCATATAAGAACATCCTGGAGCATGCTTGTTTTTGTCTCGCTGGCTTTCGGTTTCCTTACCAAGGGGCCTGTTGCGATTATTTCATTCGGCCTGCCCGTTTTCATATGGACTCTATGGAACAAGAAGTGGGACACCCTAAAGCTCCACTCATGGCTTATAGGCTCGTTGCTCTTTGCTCTAATCGTTGCCCCATGGTTTTTGCTTTGCGAATTCCGCAATTCCGGCTTTCTTAGGTATTTCTTCATCAACGAGAATTTTTTGAGGTACATATCTGAGGATTACGGCGACAGATATGGCGGCGGCCACGAATATCCTTACGGCACCGCATTGGTGTTCATTCTTCCCGCCCTACTGCCATGGGTGCTCGGATTCGCTTTCCTTTGCTGGCAAAGACGTTCCGAGCCATGGGGGGTGTTGAGCAGAAATAAGCCTTCAGCCCTTTTCGCCCTCACAGTGCTGTCGAACCTGGCCTTCTGGTGCTTCGCCAGACAAATCCAGTTGACATACATGCTGCCTTTGATTCCAATGTTCGCCATTTGGCTAGCATTCGTGGTTGCGGAAAGAAAACCATGGTGGCTTACTTCCCAGGCCATGTGCGCTTTCGCGCTGACATCGGCGGCAATTCTCGCCTCAGTGATGCTTCCTCTTGCGGAAATCAGGTCTACCAAGCAGGTGAATGAGTTTGTCAGGGACACCTGGGGCAAAGACGCGATACTGATATATGCCGAAAAGATTCCTGCAAGCGCGATGTTTTACTTCCCTGAAAATATTCTGCTACATCCACCGGAGAACGGGATGAAAAGTGTCGGAAGACTGAAAGAAGGTTGCGGCAACACTGTCCTGGCAATAAAGGAGAAGGATCTGAAGGAACTTCCGGGCCATGCCCTGGATGGAACGATCATGGCGGGATCGAAAGGGAACTGGCTGCTTTTCAGGAAGGCTTCCTGCCGCGGAAGGCTGTGAGCCTATTTGAGCATCTCTAATTTCAGGCGCATGTCTCCGGCGACGTGCAGGCAAAGGGTCTTTATGCCTCCAGATTTTTACAAAGATGTATGGAATTCATGGTTGAAGACTGCACAAAACCGTTGTAGCTTATCACTCTGGGAGCCTCGAAAGGCAATCCCGCATGCAGGGCATTAGTTGATATTCAGGAGAAAAATGGCATCTGACAACGAATCAGGGGCCGTGGTCGGGATAGACCTTGGCACGACATACTCTTCTATCGCCATGACTGACCCCTCGGGGAAGGTCGAGGTGATCCCGAATTCCGAAGGCTACACCTCCACACCGTCTGTCGTGTATATGTCCGGGGACACCGTCCTCGTCGGCAGGGAGGCGGCGAGGATAGCGGTCCTCGAGCCCGAGAATGTGGCACAATGCTTCAAAAGGGACATGGGCAGGCCTGCCTACTGCAGGAAAGTCGACGGCAAGGATGTACGCCCAGAGATGCTCTCGGCGCTCGTCCTGAAAAAACTCGCCGAGGATGCCAAGAACACCATCGGGAAAATTCAGGGCGCTGTCGTCACCGTGCCGGCATTCTTCGACGAGACACGGCGCAAGGCCACCAGCGACGCATGCAAGATTGCCGGCATCAATCTCCTGGGGATTCTGAATGAGCCTTCCGCGGCGGCGCTGGGCTACGGCTACGGGATACATGGATATGACAACACGAAGACCACTTTTCTTGTTTATGACCTTGGCGGGGGGACCTTTGACGTTACCTTGATGAGGATAACCGGTGAGCACCAGTTCGAGACTATTGGGACTGACGGGGATGTCGAGTGCGGCGGCGAGGACTGGAACAAAAGGCTTTTCGATTTCACCGCCGACGAATTCCAGCGCGAGACAGGAATGGATCTCAGGGAGGACACCAACTCAGCCCAGGAACTCCGGTCGAAGGTCGAGGAGTGCAAGCGCTCGCTCTCTAAGCTCCCTTCCGTGACCATCCCCGTCTCATATCAGGGCAAAATCGCCAAAGTCCCCGTCTCTCAAAACAAGTTCGCCGAAATCACCGTTGACCTGCTGACACATACAAGGACGACTACCGAGATTTTACTCGATGAGAAGAAAGTCTCGTGGGAAGACATAGACGAGATACTTCTCGTCGGCGGCTCCACCCACATGCCCCAGGTCAGGGCAATGCTCGAGAAGATCAGCGGCAAGAAAATCCCGGCAAAGGTGGATGCTGACCTCGCTGTCGTCCGGGGCGCAGCAATATACGCCGCGTCCCTCCATGTCAAAACCAAACCATCTGTCAAGCTCTTCGACGACAATACCGCAGGCAGACTCGCAAAACTCTCGCACACCAACGTCAACGCACACAGCCTCGGAATCGAGGTCGAGGATGTAAACACAGGGAAGTTGAAAAACCATATAATAATCCCGAAAAACACCCCTATCCCCTGCAAGGCGACCGAGACCTTCGGCATAGCATCGTCTGTATCCGAGGATGTATGCACCATCAAGGTAATGGTGCTCGAGGGCGAGGCGTCAAACCCCAAGGCATGCATCAACATCGGCATATGCACGATAGACAAACTCCCGTCAGGGCTCCCCGAGGGCTCGCCTGTGGATGTCACATTCTCATACTCACAGGACGGCAGAATCGTGGTCTCCGCCATCGCTACGGAGCCCAATATCAAGGCAGAGACCCACATCGAAAGCAAAAACGGACTCTCGCAAGACCTGGTGGACACTCACTCGATGAATCTGCTCAAGCTCAAGATAGTCTAGTTTTATACACCCAGGCGAGAATCTATGCAGGAAAACCTCTACAACGAGATACTCGAGACCGAACTTCCGAACCACTACCAGCTGCTCGGGCTGAAGCTCTTCGAGGGTGACCAGGGGTTGATCCATCAGGCAGCCCTGCGCCAGATGAAGAAGCTCAAGGCCTGGGACCTGCACGAGGACAAATCAACCTCCGTGCAAATCAAGCGAATGCACGTCCAGCTCAGTCTCGCCATCTCGGATCTCGAGGATCCCGAGAAAAAAATTGCTTACGACACAAGCCTTGCAGAAAAGCTTGGCATCCCGTTGCCGGGCTCTCAAACCGAAACAACTAAAGATAAAAAATCCAAACTGAGGGAGAATGAGGGCATAGTGGTCATGTCCTCAGGCCAGCCACACGAGAAACTCTCTCTCAAACAATCTGACAAAAGCACCACACAATGCCCCGAGTGCTCGACACCAATCGCCAAAACCGACTCCATATGCCCCGGATGCGGATTCAACCCACACACAGGAAAGAAAGAAAACGTCCTCTGGAGCGACTATACAAACTCGGCGGTGGAAATAAACAAAGGCAAAAGGAAAGGTGCTGCAACCTCCAACTCATGCCCCTTCGCGAAGGCAAGTTTGGCGCTCGGCATACTATCACTCTTCTGCCTCGGTGCCTTCGCCGGAATACCCGCCGTCATATTGGGGATTCTCAGCCTCGGAAGAATATCCAGGCTCAACCTTGCCGGAAAAGGACTGGCAATCACTGGGACTGTCCTGGGCTCACTGAGCTCCGTAGCCTCTATCGCATTCTTCGCTGTCTCCATCTCCCAGGCCAGGCAGGAGGCGCTTGCCGCCAGATCGGCCGAGAACCTGAAAAATTTAAGCCTTGCCCTGAACATGTACGCGCAGGACTACGACGGGCTCTTCCCCGACAAGGACGGTGCCGAGGGGATCGCCATGCTTTACCCTTCATACTTGACCGACCAGGAAGGCTTGGCTGTGAAAAAAGGCAAATATCCTCCCTCAGAAGAACTTTCCGAAGACAGCATTGACTACCAATACATCGGCGGGAGAGGCGTACATTCGGTGAATCAACCCGTCGCATGGGACAAATTCACAAATTTCAAGAAACGCGGCAACGTACTCTACTCCGACGGCACCGTCGCCACTCTCGCCAATGAAGACTGGCTTGAAATG
>JAFGFR010000164.1 GCA_016930955.1 Victivallales bacterium
AGATTGATAATGCGCATTTAAGAGCGGCTTCGCCGCAAGAGAATAAACTAACAACGAGTTGCACTTGAAACTTGAAAACAGGAAATCCGAAATCCGAATCTCGAATTTCCAAAACAACTGGCGGCTTGCCGTCTTACCGCTTCTGTCTTCTGTCGTCTGTCTTCTGTTTTCCGGCAGGATCCCGGCCAAAAGATCAGGCGTAGTCTGGTTCCCGGACGGTCTCAAGCACCTTGGATATGACCTTGTCGGGATCCACGCCCTCACTCGATGCGGTGAAGTTGCAGAACAACCTGTGCCTCAGCACGCTTGGCGCATACTCCCTGACATCGGCGCATGAGACGCTGAACCTGCCTTGCAGTAGGGCATGTGCCTTGGCCGCGAACAGCAGGTACTGTCCTGCACGTGGCCCAGCACCCCAGCGAAGCCAACGGTTGACAAATTCAGGCGACTCCGCATAACCCGGCCGGGTGGCACGGACGAGACTCGTCGCGTATTTCGCAACATGTTTGCTGACAGGCACCTGCCTGACAAGATGTTGCAGCTTGATGATTGCCTCAGCACCGAGTATCTTCTGTACCTCCCAGGTGAAGTCGCTGGTCGTGTCGGTTATTATCTTCTCCTCATCGTCGGCCTTGGGATAGTCAAGCCTGATGCAGAACATGAACCGGTCGAGCTGCGCCTCAGGCAAAGGATAGGTGCCCTCCTGCTCGATCGGATTCTGCGTGGCGAGCACCAGAAAGGGATCCGGCAGGTTGTAGGTGACACCGGATGCGGTAACTCGCTGCTCCTGCATCGCCTCGAGCAAGGCTGCCTGGGTCTTCGGAGGCGTACGGTTGATCTCGTCGGCAAGCAGAATATTGGTGAACACCGGCCCGAACTTGAACCTGAACCTTCTGTTGTGATCTTCGTCCTCCTCGAGGATGTCTGTCCCGGTTATGTCAGATGGCATCAGGTCAGGCGTGAATTGTATCCGGTTGGTCTCGAGGTCAAGCACACCAGCCAGAACTTTCACCATCAATGTCTTTGCCAGGCCGGGGACTCCGACAAGAAGACAATGCCCTCTGGCCAGCAAGGCGACCATGATCTGTGCTACCACCTCCTCCTGCCCGACAATGACCTTGCGCATCTCCTCGACAAAGCGGGTCTTGACCTGATCGATCTTACCCATCGCCTCCTCGTGGCTTCCGAATGTGTTCGTGGCGAACGGGGTAAGCTGTATGACCGATTTCGACGCGTCGGCGGCAACGGGCATCTTCTCGAAGTAAAGAAATATCTTCTTCCCGGCCCTTATCCTGTCACCCTCTGACAGAATGACAGACTCGGCCTCAAGGGGCTTGCCGTTGTAGGATGTCCCATTGCGCGCGCCAAGGTCCTTGAGCACGCATTCGCCGTCTTTCCCCCGGCATATCGAAAAATGATGCCGACTGACAAGGTCGTCGTCGGAAATAATGAAATCAGCGTCGTCATCCCTCCCGAACACCATCTCACCGCCGGAAGGAAGCTCAACATAGGCGTACTCGTCCTTCTCGTTGCGATATTGCAGATATGCCATAACTGATGCCTCCGATGTTTTACGCCAGCCCGACGGCGACACGCCGGAACCAACATTGCTTAATCTACATCACGCCACAATCCCTTGCAACACACAAAACCAACTTCCATAGAGCCATTTTCTTGTATTTGAAGGCAGTTCCAAGACCCCGCAGTTCCCGCGGAGTCTTGAAACTGCCTCTTGAACTTGACTTTTGCACATGTAGATTAGGCTGGTCGTGCTCAGTTACCAGTGTTTGTTCACATGTCAGGCGGCATTGCCCCTGGCGATTTTTCAAGGAGGTGAAAATGAAGGTTCGACTTGCAGGCATCCTCACGTTCGTTGCAGTTGCGTTGCTTCCGGAGTTCATGTACCAAGGCATTTTGAAGGCCGATGAGGGCGATGCCGAGAAGACAGAAGAAAAGGTGGTCATCTCCATGACCCCGGAACAGGTGGCTAGATTCATTGAGGTTCTCCCCGAGTTCCTCGATGCCTTCCCCGACTACAACCCGGTGCGTCATGGCTTGCCATCCTCGCCGGTCAAGCCCGATATGGATGGCCTTAACGCAGAGGAAAACTTGCTCAAGCTCAATGAGTTCTCCGCAAGAAACGGCTACAAGAACTTCGAGGAGTTCACAAGGCATTTCTCCGGCACAATCACCGGCTATGCATACCTCAAGACTGTCGAGGCCAAGGAGATGTTCGATGCCCAGGCCAAAACACTGCCCCCTGAAACCGCGGCTCTCTTCTCCGCGCAGATGGCGCCTTTGCTGCAGAGCATGGAGGAGCTCAGGAAATCCGTCTCGCCGGAATTGATCCAGGCTCTGAAGCCCCGCATGTCGGACTTGGACAAGATAATGGGCGTTACAAGATAGCGCACAAATAGATGCTCGCGTCCAAAAGCAGAATATCGTTCAAGGAAAGCCTCGTAATTCTGGCTTTCTTGGCCATTATTCTTTTTATCCCCCTATGGGTTCTGAAGTTCTTCGGGCAGGCGGCATGGACCGATGTCGCATGGCGCGAGTCTACTGACATAGCCATGCTTGAATGGACAAGCGCCTTTTTCCATGTCTTTCTTTTTCTCCTCCTGATCGAGCAGTACAAGGAAAGCCGACGGATAGGTTTCGTTTTCCTCGGGTGCGGATTCCTCTGCATGGGCATAATGAACTTCTTCTACTCCACCAGTACGCCAGGGAGCGAGACCGCCATGTGCGTCAGGACTGCGTCCCTCATACTCGGCGGAGTGTTTTTCTCCTTGTCACTACCGGTTATTAATTCCACCAAGCCGACGGACATCCCGGCTGTGACGGTCAAGTTCATCCTCCCCGCACTTCTGCTGACAGCTCTCTGCCTCTGGGGCGCGATATCTCTGGAACAGCTGATCCCCTCCATCCTCACTCCCTCGGGGAATGTCTCGCTGTTCGGACGTTTAGTCCTGATCCTCCCATGCCTGCTGTTCTTCTTCAACGCACTATTCTGGCTTCATGAGTACATCAAGGAAAAGAGACGGATTGACTTCCTGTTCTCTGCTGTCATCCTTGTCTTCGCTCAGATGACTCTTCTTATGCGCGGGGCGAGCACGTGGGGAATAATCTGGTGGCTGCTGCATGCCGTCACATTTGTCGCTGTCCTGACTGCCTGCATCTACATGCTTGTTCTCAGTGTGTACAGATCAATAGTGTGGAAACTTGTTTTCTCTCTCGGCCTGGCGTTTTCCCTGACCGTACTGCTGGCATCTGGCATCATGCAAAGCTTCTCCGAGAGGCAGTTCCTGAAGAATTTCCAGACCAGCCTTCACGAACAGCACCGCAGAATCCTACTTGAGTCCGAGCCGAACTTCACATTTGCGAACTTCGCAATGTCCACTATAAAAAGAGACAATGACCAACTCAGCCTGGAAGAAGAGTTTGCCACCCATGAGCAGATAATGCATTATCTTGAGGAGAAATCCGTGGAATGGCAAATTTTCCCGATAAGTTTAGGGTTTACCCGGGGACAGTTCCCGGCATCCCACCGTGTCGGCGATGCCGGAAGCATGCCGGATGAGACTGACAATGGACATTCACTCTTGACAGAAGGGGCGGAAAACAGAACACCAACAGGCCTGCCCAAATGGACACCGTTTTATTTCGACAGTCACTCCAAATCATGGATTGCCTCGATGGTCTGCCCGTTTGAGAAGGGTAACGTCAAAGGCACATTCCACGTCTCGCTTGACGTATCGAGGATCAGGAGCCCGGAGATATTGAAGGTTCAGGATCTGACTCGTCAGGGAGGCTGTGTCATATTCAACCGTAGCAACGGGGAAATACTCTGCGACTATCTGCCCGACCTGAGTTTCTCAAGCGATAACGACACCACAGATGCCAGCATGCCCGACCGTGACACGTTGCTCCGCCAAATAGCGGCTCTTACTATAGACACTGACAAGAAGGGGAGAAATTTTGTCACACCCATCCTGGGGAACAAGTATTTCATATCAGCCAACTATTTGCAGGCTCCAGGTTGGGTTGTCGTATACATGACGGACACCCGGAACTTCCCGGCGGACAAACAAGGCCTCGGTTTCCCTTTTATCGCCATTGGGATGATCACTCTCCTTGTCGGCTTTGTGTTCCTCCTGCTGATGCTCAACAGGCAACTTTCAAAACCCATCGTCAAGCTCCTGTCTGCAACAAAACAACTCGAGGATGGCAACTTCGACGTGGACGTGAATCTTGGCGACAGGACCGAGATCGGCACCATCTCAAAGGCCTTCGGACATATGGCATGGCGTCTGAAGGCTCTCTACTCCGACCTGGAATCCACAGTCAAGTCGCGCACGGAGGCCCTCGATGAGGTCAAGAAGGCAGACTCCGCCAAGGCAGTCTTTTTCCAAAACGTAAGCCATGAGCTGCGGACTCCCATGCATGGCATATTGAGTTTCGCGCGTCTTGGACTCAAACTGAATCCCTCCGCCGACCCGGAAAAGGTGTCCAAGTACTTCAAGAATATAAATATCAGCGCCGAAAGGCTGATGCGGATGATTGACTCCATCATGGACCTCGCCAAGCTTGAGTCCGGGAGAATGACTTTCCATTTCCAAAATGCAAACATAATCCTGCCATTTCTGCATGCTGAGGACGAGCTGAAGGCCTTCATCGATGAAAAACAGATCACGCTGGTGAAAAAAATCCCCGAAAAGGAGTTGAAAGCATGGGTCGACACGGATATGATACTGAGGGTCTTCAGGAATCTCCTCGGCAACGCGGTGAAGATGTCTAATCCCGGCTCGACCATCGAGATTGTCTTCGAGTCAGGCCAGGGCGTAGTCAGGTTCTCCGTGCTTGATGAAGGGCCTGGAGTCCCCGACGAGGACATTCAGAACATCTTCGACAAGTTCGTGCAGGCGGGCGAAGGGAAGAAGCGTGGCGGCACAGGATTGGGGCTTTCCGTGTGCCGCGAGATAATCTCTGCCCACAACGGCAGTATCCGGGCGACTAACCGCGATAAGGGCGGGGCATGTTTCTCCTTCGAGATACCCGTCGAGAAAGATCAAGTGAAAAAAAACGATGAAAGCTGACAAACACAGGGTGCTTATCGTTGACGACGACAGCCTGAACGTCGAGATAATACAGGAGATTCTCGGCGAAAACTTCATCTACATGAGCGCCAGCTCGGGTGAGGATGCGCTCGCTGTCGCCTCAGAATTCCTCCCCGACCTGATCCTGCTCGACATCATGATGCCTGGAATGGACGGGTATGAGGTCTGCCGCAGGATCCGCTCGAACAGCATGCTCTCGCTGACCAAGATCATACTGGTCTCTGCGAGGCAGATGCTCAGCGACCGTCTGGACGGTTACAGGGCGGGCGCGGACGACTACGTCTCAAAACCTTTCGACGCAGAGGAGCTGCTCGCAAAAATAAAAGTCTTCCTGCGTCTTAAATCCGTCGAGGAGGTAGAGAAGATCAAGTCCGACCTGCTAAGCGTGTTCTCGCACGAGACCAAAACCCCCCTCCATGCCATCATTGGATTCGCCACGCTGCTCAAAGAAAGCGAAGCCCTCGGTGAAAATGAGATGGAAGCCCTCGAGCATATCATAAAAAGCGGCCAGGACATGCTGGACCTCATAGACAAGACGATACTGCTGTCTTTCCTGCGTGGCGGCGATAGCATGCTTCAGGAGAGCGGGATACAGCTGGCGCGGCTGGTTGGAATGGCTGCCGAGCGCATATCCTACGAGTCCGGCTTCCATAATGTCGAGGTCAAGTCCAAGGTGTCGGATGACATTGTGATATTTGCTGACGAGGAGCTTATGGTCACCGCGCTCTCGTGCCTCTTCGACAATGCGATAAAATACACCAGCCCGGGAACGGAGATAATCGTGTCATCGGCAATTGACAAGGACGGCGGGTGCAGATGTGTTGTGGAGTCATGGGGAACCCCTCCCAGCCTCCGAAAGATCAAAAGCATGTTCTCCGAGTTCATAGTCGAGGATGTCTCCCATCATGGCAGGGGGCACGGCCTGGGGATGTCCCTCGCGAAGCAAATAATAGAGATGCATGGCGGCTCTGCGGATATCTCGGTGGACCAGAAGAAAAAAACTACCAGATTCATTGTCCATATCCCTGCTGAAAGAATCCACGGGGCGTTTTGAAATTGGCTCTAACACTTTCTCTTGTCCGATGAATAAGACCTCTGCCATTCTCGCGATATTGTTTTTCGCCATATTTCTTTTTCCTTTCTCGCATTCAGCCGAGACCGCAGATATATTGATTCTACACACCTCGGATATACACTCGCATATATTCGGGACGGATCACGGCTGGCTGAGAGTCGCCTCCGAGATAAGAAGGCTTCGCAGCATGCATGGAGGAAGGGACAAGACTCTGCTCATAGACTGCGGCGACACACTCACCGGGACGATTGTCGCGGAGACCAGCGGCGGTACGGCGCCGGCCGCGATGCTCAACCTGCTTGACTACGATGTATGGATCCTCGGGAACCATGATTTCGAGCTGGGCACCGGGAGGCTGGAGAAAATAATCCCCTCCATCCATGCCGACACCTTCTCGGCAAACACGGCATGGAGAACCGACATGGTCAAAAAGTGGAAGGTATATGAGAAGGGCGGCGCAAAAATCGCCATCATCGGAATGACATCCCCATTCCTCGATCACTGGCTTTGGGGCTCGATAGTATATGATTTGCATACACAGCCACTCATGGGGTCCCTCGATCTTGTCATCCCGGAAGTGATGGAGTCGAAGCCCGACATGATTATACTTGCGCTGCATCACGGCAGATTCCCACCCGCAAGGCTGGGGAGTGTCAACCTCTCGGCAATCACGAAAAAATACCCCCAGATAGACCTCGTGCTCGGCGGGCATGTTCATCAGGAAAACCCCGGCGAGAAGAGCGGAAGCAGTTCATGGTTCTTCCTCGCCGGAATCCACGGCAGGACACTCGGGAAAATCGAAGCCAAGATCGACCTGGCAAACAAACGCGTCCTCGCAATCAAGTCAGCCATCATCCCCATATCAGACGAGACTCCGCAGGACCACGACTGCCTGCGAGCCATGCAGAAATGGGAAAACCAGGCAGTTGAATTCAAAAGCAAGCTGGTGTCAAGGCAGCCCGAACCGATATCTGGCAAGAAACTGTGCTCGCTTTTCGCAATGGCGCTATGCCATGCCTCTGGAGCCGAGGCGGCCTTCATCAGTCCCCCGTCGCAAAACGCCATACTCCCTCCTGCAACGACGGAATTCGATCTCTACCAGATACAGCCATTCAACGACAAGGTTTGCATTCTAACTCTCAATGAAGATCAAATCGCCGAGATCGCCGCCGAACAAAAGGCGCAGACCCTGCGGAGACAGCATTTCCACCGCAATTCCCCTGAAACCGCATCTCCCCGTAAAATCAACGTCGCATTCAGCTCATACGCCCTTGCCGGGGCGGGAGGAAGATTCCCGACACTAAAAAAAATAGCCATGGATCCCGATTCAAACCCGAGAGAGACCAATATCCTCATCAGGGACGCACTGCGATCATTCCTGAAACGAGTGAACCACGTCAGGGGCGGGGCTGAGACACTCGAAGACTGTCCAGCACCGACCCCGAACTAACTAGGTTTGCTGAATATGTACAACAGCGGCAAGCCGGCAATATCAAATAACCTGAGCCAGTTTCAAAACTCCGCGTGAACCGCGTTGGGAGCGCAGGCGCGGCAGACGGTGCGACGAAATGGCTGGTGCATACCCGAAGCTGTCTGTGCCTGCCATTCCGCCGTGGCGCATGCCGTGCCTC
>JAFGFR010000165.1 GCA_016930955.1 Victivallales bacterium
GTACCTACAGCTTTCAGTTCATCACACATCCGGTCGAGACAACGGTATATCTGGGGGTCACGGCATGGTATCCTGAGGCCACCATTCTCCTGGACAAATTTGACTATGCTGTTGTTGGGGAGATAACTCCCTCGGGCACGGCGGGTCTTCAACCTGCCGGGACCGGCCTGGCCGTCCCCGGCCCCGTGGACATCGGGAGTAAAACTGTATGGATATTCGATGAACCCGGTTTTCCCGAGGTATCCAAAGCGGATGCGGGATTTTGGGAGAGCGCGTTAAAGGCTGCCGGGCACAGGACTGAACGGGCAGGGGTGGAAAAAATAAGCGCTCTCGAAAAAAAAACCAGGAAAGATGTCGACGTGATAGTATTCCCCAACCGCGGGCATCTGCCTGTCGACTGCGAGCCCGCGATCACTGAGCTCATGGCCGAGGGCGGCGCGATAGTCGTGACAGGCAATATGCAGATAAAGGACGTGACCTTCTACCCTGAACTGTGTGTGCCCCAGGAGACCCTCGATAAGATATATGCGGGAGAGATGCGTGCCGACCAGCTGCGCCTGCCCAACAGCAAGTGGCTCAGAAAAAATGCTGAAGGCTCTTGGGCAACACCATGGCGCTTGTATGCAAGGAGTTTTATCCCTTATGTAAGCGATTCCTTTCAACTGCTATGGAACTATTCTATTCATATTAACGAGCCGGCATTGCGCATCCCGAAGGGTACGGTGATGAGGGTCTCCGGATGGCTGGAGCCGTATAATATTCCGATGCCCCCCAGCCTGCAGGCTCCCGACACAATGAGAGCTGTCGTGCCTCTCAGAAGCGGCTATCCCGACAGGCAAAGGTACATACCTCTCTATCCTGAATACAGGAACAACATATACCTGAGTTTGTACACGCCGGTGACCGACGAGAACAACAAGGTTGCCGCTGGCAACGCGTTTGTCATGAGGTACCGATCTCCCCGCCTTCCTGCCGGCACGCTGGTGCACTTGGGCGACATGTCAGAGATGATGCTTGACGGCGAGCGCGGGAAGGAGGTTGCCGCAGGCCTGGTGAACCTTGCCTGCCAGCCGGCACTGCCCGGCCAGCACGGCAACGAGTTCTACGAAAGGCAACGCAAGATGAAGGAAAAGATACAGGAAGCCTCGAAGGCATATTTTGCCGCCGAGGACTACCTGCAGGACAACCTTCAGCTGAGGGAAAAGTTTCTGCCGGAGATGACCGGGATATTCAGCCGTATCCTTCTGCTTGAAAACCAACATTACATAATGCGGGATGAATACCCGTTTGTCCTGCCGAGAGAAACCTGCGACTATTTCCGTTCGCTTGGCAAAATGGAGCCCATGGCCGGCGATATCGAGAAGGAAAGGTTCATCGCCGGACTTCTCGACGGCATACCTTCACTGGCGGACACTTTGATGAAGAAGAGTGAAAGGTTTGCAAAGGCAAACAATGCCGGACGGCTGCTATCACCCTTCGGTGACGGTAACGATGAACCGCTGATATTCGGCGGCGGCGGCTGGGACAGTGGCGGATTCAGGCATGTTGCCAAACTCTATGAAATGAGCGCGAAGATCGGTTTCAGATGGGTGAACAGATCTGGAAAGAACGAGCCGTGGATGGGCCGGCTATACAAGGACTACGGGATAAAAGAGTGGCTGGGGTTCGGTTATTACGGCGGTTTTGCAACCCCTGACCTGTACGACCTCAATGAGAAAGTACTGCATGAGGTGACCGGCATAGCACGTCTGTTCAAGGATAAAGATTATGTCGCCGCACATGGAGTCGGCTGCGAGATAATGCCTTATGATGCTTCCTCCAAGCTTGTGCAGGAGCATTTCCGCAAGCACCTTAAAGAGAAATACTACAACCTTGATGCGTTGAATCATTTCTGGGGTGTCTCCCACGGGGCCTGGGAAGAAATCCTGCCGCCCCGACGTCCGCAGGCGCAGGGAACTCCGGAACATGCCGCATGGGAGGATTTCACGCGTTTCAACCAGATGCTTTTCGAGAGGTTCAACAGAAAGATCAGCCATGCGATACGGCAAGGCGACCCGGGGAAATATGTGCTAAGCCAGTTCCATGAAGCCGTCGGCTCACGTGTGGAAAAGGGGCTAAACAAATTCCTTCTGCACCAGTATGAGGACCTTGACGGCACGCATGAAACCACCGAGAAAAACGACTGGCTGCACTTCGGGCTCGCTCCCTTGCCGATATGCAATGACGAGTGGCACGGGGTATGGCATGCCCGGGGCGGTTTCCTTGGCCATGCAAACAGGCGTTATGAACGCATGGGCATTGAGCTTGCACAGGGGCCGACGGCGGGCTGGCTGGACTATAACTTTCAAACACCCAACCCGTATCTGAGAGAGAAATCATTTTTTGACACGGGCGGAGAGCCTTATCCGGTTGCTTGGCAGTTCAAATACCTTATACCGCGTTTCCAGAAGGCTGGGGAATTGAACATAAGGGGAGCCAACCCGAAGGCGCGTGTGGCGATGCTGCACAGCGACACCGCATTCCGCCATACCGCCCATCTTAATGACAACCTTGGCACGGATTATGGTTCAATAGAATACATGAACGAGCGCACCGGCTGGTACACGCTTCTGAGGTATGCGGGCATTCCCGTGCAGGTGGTGGACGAAACGCAGGCGACACCGTCTTTGCTGAGGCAGTTTGACTTTCTGCTGGTGCCTTTTGCGCCGTACCTGCCGGAGAATGTCGCCGGCGACATAGAGGCCTACGTCAGCGCGGGCGGCACCGCCGTGTTCCAGCTGCAGGGCATCCCGTTGTGGGGCTCATACGGCAGGCTGCTGAGCATGTTCGACGGACGGTTCTCCGAAAAAATCACGAATAACCCGACCCTGGGCAAAGAGCAGGAGATGGACATGGGTGATTTTGTCTACAGGAGCTGGCAGTACTCGGGCAGGTTCCATACGGTGCCCGCGGAGCTTGGGGAGGAAGTCCTCGCCACCTACAGATCCGGTGAGCCGGCGATGACACGGTTCGATTACGGAAGAGGAAAGGTCATCGTGGTCGGAGCGCCGGTCGCGCTGGACCTGGGCAGGTGGCGTCAGCATGACGCAGCTTATTTCCTGCCGCTGCTGGAAAATATAGGCATAAACGACACCTACCGCTTTTTCCGGATGCTCAAAGGCACCGCATTCACCTGGCTGAGGGAGATGGACGGTGAGACCTACCTCTGGGCGGTATGCGGGGACATCCCGGATGCAGTTGAGTGGATCGAGCTGGAGTTCCCCGGAGCGGCAGAGCTACTGGACGTTCTCACCGGCGAAGCGCTGCAACCTTCCAAAGGCGTGTTCAAACTCGGGGTCTCCGCACCAGGCATAAGACTACTCAAAGTGGTCAATAAATAATCTCAGGACACATAAACAACGAGGTGAAAAAATGAGAAGTTATATTCCACCAAATTCACGCTGTCCCATGAAAAGGCAGTACGCGGCATGCTTCGCTTGTTTATCCAGCCAAACACATCATTGCACTTGGATAACTTATCTCTCTCTGGAATAAAATAAATATGGATGAGCCAGTTTCAAAACTCCGCCTGGGCCGCGTTGGGGGGCTCGGCAGACGATGCCCGCAGAGCACCTTGCAACCTTGCCACGACGTGCTATATTCGCATCTCCGTTTTCAAGCTTAAACAAGAGAAAGAAGAGACTTAGATGGATAATAGAGAGAAGAGCATACTTTGCATCGGTGCCGGATACGTCGGCGGCCCGACTATGGCTGTGATCGCCGACAAATGCCCTTGCTACAAAGTGACCGTGGCCGATATCAACAAGGACAGGATAGCGGCTTGGAACTCCCCGCAGCTTCCTATCTATGAGCCCGGCTTGAAGGAAGTCGTCGAGAGGACAAGGGGCAAAAACCTCTTCTTCACTTGCGATCTTCGCAAGGCAATCGCCGATTCGAGCATCATTTTTGTAAGCGTCAACACGCCGACCAAGACCTTCGGCGAGGGTGCCGGCATGGCCGCGAACCTCGAGTTCTGGGAGAAGACGGCCAGGGACATCATCGAATACGCCGAGGAGGACAAGATCATCGTCGAGAAGAGCACACTTCCCGTGAAGACAGCAGAGGCCATGCAGAGGATACTCGACTCCAACACCAAGAGTCTGCATTTTGATGTGGTCTCCAATCCGGAGTTCATGGCCGAGGGGACCGCCGTGTCTGACCTCGAGAACCCAGACAGGGTGCTTATCGGCGCCATGGAGAGCGAGCGCGGGGAAAAGGCCTTGAAGGCAATATACGACATCTACGCGCACTGGGTTCCACCGGAGAGGATCAAGACGACCAATGTCTGGAGCAGCGAGCTGTCGAAACTCGTGGCGAACGCCATGCTCGCCCAGAGGATATCCTCGGTCAACAGCATATCGGCGCTATGCGAGAAGACCGACGCGAATATCAACGAGGTGGCCGAGGCGGTGGGGATGGACTCCAGGATAGGCTCACAATTCTTGAGGGCCGGCGTAGGCTTCGGGGGCTCATGCTTCAAAAAGGACATCCTGAATCTTGTCTATCTCTGCAGGCAGTACAATCTCGGCGAGGTTGCCGACTATTGGGAGCAGGTGGTCAAGATGAACGACTACCAGGAGCAGAGGTTTGTCCAGCGCGCGGTCAGGAGCATGTTCAACACCGTGGCAGGGAAGAAAATAGCAATCTTCGGCTTCGCCTTCAAGGCAAACACCAGCGACACACGCGAGGCACCGGCAATACACGTCGCCAAAATGCTGATCGAAGAACACGCGAGACTCGCCATACACGACCCTGAAGCTCTCCCGAACGCCAGAAAAGACCTCGCCGGAGCAAATGGCGATGTCGAGTTCTCTGAATGCCCGTACGAAGCTGCGAAGGACGCACATGCAATCATGGTCGTCACGGAATGGGGCCAGTTCAAGAACTACGACTACAAGAAGATCTTCGACAGCATGAAAAAGCCCGCATTCATATTCGACGGCAGGAACATTCTCGACCACAAGGCGCTACGCAAAATCGGCTTCAACGTATTCCCCCTCGGCCGCTCCGAGATGGCAGACTAGTTCACGGTTCACGGTTCACGGTTCACGGTTCACGGTTCACGGTTCACGGTTCACAGTTCACGGTTCACAGTTCACAGTTGCGAAATAATCGGTGGACGATGGCGGCGACGATAGCGGATGACGAGTTTAATCCAGGAACGCGGGCAGGATGCTCCCGCCACTTTGGAAAGACCACGGCCGGGGCCTCCGCAGATGGATCCGACGGCGCAGCCGTCGTTTCATTATGCGCCGCAGGCTCTGGAGTGCGCAACTTTTTCAGTTGCGCTTTGGATTGAGCCAGACCACCCGGCCTCGCCACCCCTTACCGGAAGATTGCCGATCCTATTCTGACGATAGTCGCGCCTTCCTCGATGGCGGTCTCGAAATCCCCGCTCATGCCCATTGAGAGATCCGGGAGACTGATCCCGAATCGGTTCTCCATGCAGTCGCGCAGTGAACGCAGTCCGGAGAAAACCTTGCGAAGCTCGCACTCATCTGCTCCGTAAGGCGCCATCGTCATCATGCCGATCAGCCTTATCCCAGGCAGATGCAACGCTCTCTCCACCAGATACTCGGCATTATCAGCCCGTGCACCGAACTTTGTGTCCTCCCCGGAAATATTGAACTCAAGAAGAATATCCTTGACCACACCTGACTCATTCGCCAGATGCCCTAGGCGGTCAAGAAGCTTTATCGAGTCGACAGACTCTATCACCTTTGCAAGCCTTATTGCAGCGGCTGCCTTGTTGCTCTGCAAATGCCCTATGAGGTGCCACTCGATGTCGTCTGGAAGGGCAGGAGCTTTCCCGGCAAGTTCCTGGACACGGTTTTCGCCGAACCGCCGTTGCCCTGCCTGATAGGCTGCCGTGATGGCCTCGGCAGGACAGTTCTTGCTCACGGCTACAAGCTTGATATCCTCGGCATCCCTCCCGCAGCTCGATGCAGCCTGTGATATCCGCAGCATCAGATCCTCAAGATGGAGATTCACATGGTCGAACATAATCACAACTTCTCCTTGATGGAGGGATGTTTCTCTATCAATCTCTTAAGCTCCGCCTGCACCCTTCTGGCCCCGCTGTCATGCAGATCGAAGACTTTCCCGGCATTCTCTCTTAGATACTCGCTCGGCCATCTGCCACTACGTGCGGAAATCGCGTTGCTGGAGAAAAAATTGGCAATCCTCCGTAGATTCATATAATGCAAGCATCTGGCCGTATGGTCGCGCACCGCGGGTTCGCGCGTGAGAGGTTTGGCAAGCAAATTGATGAAGGCCTGCTCGTTTTGCTCCTTGAGCCATGGTATAAGCTGCCGGTGTGAATCGGTGTTTATCTCTATGAACTTGTTGACCCCACTGCGCTTGTAAACATGGTTTAGTGCCTGATAGAAGACTCTGGACTCATGAAGGGAATAAACCTGCTTCGTGAACGACTGTGGAGCTGCCTTCAGCCACTCCACGTCGTCCTCAAGGACGACCGCCTTGAGCTTGATTTCCCCCATTCCGTCGTCGGTGCGCGAGGCCACACCCACAAAACGTCCATCGATATCCACAACCGGTGAGCCTGAGGTACATCTGAAAGAGTCACTATAGAGGTTCCCCTCCGTGACCTCCGATTTGTAAACTATCCCTTCCCTGCCGATCATGGAGTAAACCGTTTCCGCTTCGCTGCCGAGCTCCATTCCCGTGCCGGACTGATTCCCTTCAAGCTTAATCCTTACAAAATCTCCATGCAAGGAGATTTCAAATGATCCTTGCCCGAGAACCTCGCCTGAATTGAATGACTTCAACCGGAACACGGGGACAGGATCGAAAAACAGCGACTGGGATGTCACAGCAAAAAAACCGCCGGCCATCCTGACTCTGGCACACAGATATCCCCGCCCCTCCAGCGACTCCAAAACTATAAAATCCCTCGACAGGTCGTCAAAAGTGACGGCACCCAATGGCACCGACAGCAGAGAGGGAATCAACACACACAGCCAGAATTTACTCTTCACTTCCCCCAGCCTCCTTCGGGTCGAACGTGTGCGGCGAACGGTAAGACATGTCGGCTATCCTGGCATCCATCATCTCGGTTATACGTTTCCAGTTATCCAGATGTATACTCCCCAGTGACCTTAAAAACGATGTCTGCCACTGTAACTGCATCTGCCTCATCCTCCCCCTCGGGAAATTGGCAAGCCTGACGGCGCGGTCATTGGTGGACCTCATGATGCTCAGCAGGATTGCCTTCCTGCCTATAGGATCCTCCTTTATCCTGGGAATTATCGTATGGTATGCCTTGGTCTTGTGATTATGGTCTCTCGCCCAGGCCCCCAGTTCCCTGGTTATCTCGATATCTTTGGGTATCGGGCGGTAGGGATCGGCACACCAGAAATTTAAAAGCGGCACAAACTCCCGCATCAAGGCTGCCGAATTCGTGATTTCCGATGCAGCTCTCGCGAAACCCGCATCCTCGGTGGAAATCCACATTATCGGCACATCCAGGCGTGAGGCCACAGAGTTCGGTCTCCTGAGCAATTTGACCTTGCCCTCATTCCAATGGGACGCAATATCGAACTCGTCATATCCCATTGAAACCACTCCCACAACCTTTCCTTCGGAGTTCAGCACCGAGGCACCGGAGGCTTCGTCAGCCGTCTCGACACTTATCCCGAGATAAAATACACCTATCCCGGTAACATTGCAGGGGGTTCTGGCGTCCACGTTCTCGGGGATCAGCAAGGAATGCACAACGGCATCGTCACCGATGTCAGAGAAGGAGCCGATCTCCAGGGCTTCTTCGGCAAAGGTGCCGACCTGGATCCTGATCCGCGCTATGTCACTGTCCCGGGAAAGTTCCAGAGACCCTTCGGTCTGTACCGTGGAACCAGACATAGTGCGAACTGCAAACGCACCAAGCCCCATCAGCGCCGCCTGGCTCGTGTAAGCATAGCAAAACTCCCCGTCACGAGCAATAAAACCACACTGCTTGCTCGCGATATTCGCGAAGTAAACCAGTTCCCCACGGGCAGGGAAAACCGGGCAACACAACACAAAAAAACAAAAAATGGCCTTGACAAGCATAACAAGGACAAGTTTAGCTCGTGATAGGCCTCTTTTCAAATGCGGGAATTTTTTTCATCCTTATTTTCAGTTTGAAATTGCTTTTTTCTTTTGTCATGGGAAATTAACTTGTCAGTCAAAAGCGATTACTTGGAGCCAATTTCAAAACTCCGCGTGGCTGCGCGGCCTGCCATTTTGATGCGAGGCCACGGAAGCGCATCAGGCGGCGACTTTGTAAGCCAGAAAGAATATTAACAGAAGGGAGTCTCATGATCAAGACCTATGTGCTCGACACAAACGTGCTGCTCCACAACCCCCACTCAATTAAGTCCTTCGAGGACAACCGCGTCATCCTGCCCATGGTTGTCATCGAGGAGTTGGACAAGTTCAAATCCTCAAACAACGAGCTTGGAAGAAACGCCAGGGAAGTCATCAGGATGCTGGATCAGCTCAGAGGGAAAGGAAGTCTGGGAGACGGAGTCCCTCTGGGCAACGAGAAAAACGGCAAGGCCTCAGGGATCCTCCAGATCATAACCGGGAAAGGCATCATTTCCGAGGCCGAGCTTGACATGGGAGTGCCCGACAACAGAGTTCTACGAGTTGCATGGTCCTTGCGCAAAATGGGGGAGGACATCAGATTCGTGTCCAAGGATATCAACGTACGCATCAAGGCCGATGCCCTCGGGCTCAATGTCATGGACTTCGAGAACGAGAAAGTCAAGGTTGACAGTCTCTTCTCGGGCTGCCGGGAGATAGACATCCCCGGAAAGGATGTCAACGCCTTTTACTCTGAAGGATTTATCGAGCTGCCGAATGAAAATCTGATCCCGAACGAGTTTGTCCTTATCAGGGACGACGTGAATCCAAAGCACACGGCATTGGGCAGGGCTTCCGGCGAGACAACTCTCAAACAACTCTCTCCTCATTCCGAAAAGGTCTGGAATATTTCCGCTAGAAGCAAGGAGCAGAGGATGGCTCTGGAGCTTTTGCTGGATCCCTCGACCGAGCTGGTGACCCTCGTCGGGCAGGCGGGGACAGGCAAGACCCTTCTCGCGCTCGCCGCCGCTCTCGAGTCAGTACTGCACGCGAAAAAATACCAGAAGGTGCTCGTATCGAGACCTATCGTCCCGATGGGCAAGGATATCGGATACCTGCCCGGCGACAAGGACGAAAAGCTGTTCAACTGGATGCAGCCGATCTTCGACAACCTCGA
>JAFGFR010000166.1 GCA_016930955.1 Victivallales bacterium
GTTGATGGTATGCACCAGCCATTTCGCCGCACCGTCTGCCGCACCTGCGCTCCCAACGCGGTTCACGCGGAGTTTTGAAACTGGCTCTGGAGGCCGGAATTATGGGAAAAATCAAGTACGGAATGATCGGTTGCGGCAATATGGCCAGAGGGCATCTCGGTTCAATAAACAAGATCGAGGACATTGATCTGGTCGCGTGTGCCGATCCCTTTGACGGCAGCATAGAGGAATTCAGGAGGGAGAATCCGAACGAGCGGACACGATATTTCTCCAGCCATGAGGAATTGTTGGAACAGGACGATATAGACGCTGTGGTGATCGCCACCCCGAACTGTACACATGCGCAGATCATTTCCGATGCTCTCGCGGCAGGGAAACACGTCCTCACGGAAAAGCCGCTTGGTATCAACCATAAACAACTCTCGGCCATAGAGGATGACGTGCGGAAATCCGACAGGATATTTCAAGTGGGGCTCGAGTGCCGGTACCTTCCGGTCTTCCAACGCATGAGCGGCATGATTGAATCAGGCAGGATCGGCCTTCCCAGGATGATATGGTGCAAGGAGTTCCGCGGGCCATTCTTGGAGAAGGTCGGCAACTGGATCATGTTCAAAGAGAAGTCAGGCGGGGCATTCGTGGATAAAATGTGCCACTATTTCGATTTGGTTACCTGGTTCTCCCGTTCGATCCCACGAAGAGTGATTGCTCTCGCAGGACAGGATGTGGTCAAGGACATATATGGGGTGCAGCCGGACATCTATGACAACGGCTGGGTCATCATTGAATACGAAAACAATGTCAGGGCCAGCCTGGGATTGTGCATGTTTTGTAAGGCCAGTGTAGATGTCGAGGTCGGGGTAATTGGCGACAAGGCTCAGATGGAGGGTTTTTTTATGGATCGACGGATCAAGTTCCGTGATTACGCCACTGGATCAGTCAGCGATATAGACACCAGGGGAAGCGACCCGGAAATCGAGAAACTCAGCCACCGTGGCGGGGTTTTCTATGAACATTTGGCCTTTATCGACAACATCCGGGACAACAAAACGCCGCTGACAGACTTTAATGTCGGCAAATGGAGCGTCCTTGTCAGTCTTGCCGTCGAGGAGTCTGCCGCCAACAACGGCATGGCGATAACATTTTAAATATGTGGGGTCATTATGTCTGTTAGGCAACGAGCCGGGGAAATCTCCAGTCTGTCTGACCTGAGTGATGCCGAAGTTGTCAGGAGGGCCGGGAAACGCCTGCGCGTTTTCGACGATTGCGAGGGAATTCATCGTCAACTGGCGGATGAAATCGCCGGGGTCATTGAACGACGGAACAAAATGGATGGGAAATCCCGTTTTATTTTGCCGGTCGGCCCGGTCGGGCAATACCCGCTTTTGTTGCAACAGATAACCGAAAGGAGAATAAGCCTGAAAAACTGTTGGTTCTTTTTTATGGATGAATATGCCGACACCTCAGGCAGATGCGTGCCGGTTGACCATCCATTGAGTTTTCAGAGGCAAATGCGTGAAATGTGGCTGAATCACATTGATGAGGATCTGAAGCTTCCCGAGTCTCAGATATTTTTCCCCGATGAGAGTAATATTTCGATGCTGGCGGAAAAAATTGATGAAGCCGGAGGGATCGACTTGTGCGTCGGCGGGGTCGGGATAAACGGGCACGTGGCGTTCAACGAGCCGGAGCCCGGCGTACTGGGCACGGGCCCTAGAAAGGTCACGCTCAGCAACCATACTATCACAATAAACGCCATCAGATCCAGGGTCGGCGGCAACATAGAAGGATTCCCCCGGGAAGCCTTCACCTTGGGGATGAGACAGATCATGGGTGCCCGACAGATCCGCCTTGTCTGCCGAAACGGCATCAATCTGGATTGGGCCAACACCGTGTTGAGGCTTACCCTGTTAGGCTATCCCGGCGACGACTATCCATGCACCTACATCAAAACACATCCGGAGCATATCATCTATACCGACAAGGAAACCTTGAGACAACCCGGGAACCTAATATGAAGAAACTGGACATGCACCATCATCTAGTTGAAGAACTCGCCTACGTGGACACACTGCTTCAAGTCATGGATGAGAACGAGATTGAGAAGACCGCCCTGATTGGTCTGGGAGCCTTGTTCAGGGGGCTTTTCGTGAAGGGTTTGCCAAACAATAGAACTGCGGACAACCGCGCTGTTGCCGAGGCAGTCCGGAGCCATCCTGATCGGTTTTTTGCCCTGGGCTTCATCCGACTCGGCGTGGATGGGTCGGAAATGGTGGATGAACTTGCCGGAATGGGCTTTAAAGGACTGAAGTTCACCATCCCGAAGAGACGTTATGACGACAAGGCTTACTTCCCGGTGTATGAGAGGGCTTCCAGCCTGCGACTGCCCTGCCTTTTCCACACCGGGATCATCGGGTTGCCCGTCCCCCGGCCAGAGGAGGGAATCTCCTCATTTGACATGGATTGCATCCATTTGGAGGCGATAGCCCAGGCATTCCCCGACCTCACGATAATCATTGCGCATCTCGGGGTGCAGAACTTTTTGACCGCTTTGACGTTGATCAGAATCTTCCCGAACGTCTTTGCCGACCTTTCTGGAACCACTCCGGGCTGGCGCGCGAATATCTCCCCGGAAGAATGGGGAAAATTGCTGTGGTTCGAGAACGCCTCCGAAAAAATCATCTTCGGCTCAGATGTCCATGCCTGTGAAATCAACGAAAATGTCTCCATCTACAACCAGATTGCAGATTTCGCCGGATGGGATGACAAACAAAAAGAAAACATGTTCTACCATAATGCGGCGAAAATAATGGGATTTGAACAAGAGTGCGGGATGGAGTATATTGCCGGCAGGGATAACTTCCCATAGAGCCGGTCTCGAATTGGCTCCATATGGGAAAATTGGGAAAGAAGAGGCTCGGGAAAAATGATGAGACGACGAGAGAGGCTGATGGCCACGCTGAGAGGGGAGACCGTTGATCGCCCGCCCGTGTCGTTCTATGAGATCAATGGCCTGGACCAGAATCCGTCAAATGATGATCCATTTAATATCTATTCTCATCCGTCATGGCTTCCTCTCATTGATCTTACGAGGGATCACACCGATCGCATCGTGATGAGGGGGGTTGCTTTCGCCTCGATCGAGCCGGAGCCAATCGAGCAAATTTCAACGGTCGAGTCGGTAATTCAAGATGGCAGGTTGTTCACTACGCGGCGCATTCGTGTCGGCTCGCGTGTCCTGACGGAACGGACGCGCCGGGATCCCGATGTCAACACTGTCTGGACCATAGAACATCTTCTAAAGGGGACTGAGGACCTTCGTTTGTTCCTCGATATCCCTTCTTCCCCCCGGAAGGGCGAGATAGATACCGGCCCAGTCCTCCAGGCGGAAACAGATTTGGGGGACTCGGGGATTGTAATGCTCGATACAGCTGATCCGCTCTGCCAGGCAGCTTCCTTGTTCGACATGGCCGAGTACACGATTGTCGCTCTGACAGAGCAAGCCCTCTTCCACCGACTGCTCGAACGGTTCGCCTCAAATCTAATGATTAAGACAGAGGCTGTGGCCAAGGCATTGCCGGGGCGCCTATGGAGGATTTTCGGGCCCGAGTATGCGTCGCCGCCCTATCTGCCGCCTACCCTGTTCCGCGAGTACGTCTGCCGTTATGTCACTCCAATGATCAAAACGATCCACAGATATGGCGGATACGCCCGCATCCACTCACACGGTAATTTGAAGGCCATCCTTGACGACATCGTGGCGATGGATGCGGATGCCCTTGATCCTATCGAGCCGCCGCCCCAGGGAGACGTGGAGCTCGGATATGTCCGGGAAAAATACGGGAAAAGCATGGTCTTATTCGGTAACCTCGAAGCGAATGACATCGAAAATTTGCCGAGAAACCTGTTCGAGGGGAAGGTGAGACGCGCGGTAGAGGAAGGGATGTCGGGAGAAGGGCGCGGTTTCGTACTCATGCCATCCGCCTGCCCATATGGAAGAATACTGCCCACATTGGCTCTCAGAAACTATGAGAAGATGATCGAGATCATAGAGGGCAGGCGATTTTAAAGCACCCGTGGCCGCCTGCCTGGTCAGTCCCGACTGAGGCGGCGGGGCATTCGCGCTAAAATGACCCGCCGCCCAAGGGTTCACGCGGAGTCTTGAAATTGACTCGGGCTATAACATTGACCTGGAGGAGGATGTCTCTCTGAACGATGATGAGATGACCGTTTCCACCGGGAATTTTAAAGTTCAACTTATTTATGACACCGCAAGCTGTTTTCTGAGCGGATAGACAGGCTTGTACGTGAGATTCGCGCCAATCCCGAGGCGCATCCGCTGCGTGCATCGCTGCTAAACACCGAACTAAGGCCGTATCAGCTTGACGGGATAGCGTTCGCTGTCGGCAAAGGGAGGTCTGTGCTCGCCGATGACATGGGGCTCAACCTACAGGCGGCAAATACCGTGATCAACGTTGACCTCCCTTGGAATCCGGCTGTTCTTGAGCAGCGGATTGCAAGATCACACCGTATGGGGCAGAAGCGTACAGTTGATGTCTGTCTGCTTGTCAGCGAGGGGATGCTGGAAGAAAAAATCATGGGCCTGCTTGGAGCCAAGCTCGAGTTGGCCAACGCCGCGATAACAGCGGATTCTGACCCGGTGATCCTGTAGCTGATTCAATCTTCAATACATTTGCAGGGAGTGCGGCAAGGACTGAGCAGGGGAAATTTAATTTGAATATTTCGATTGACGAAAACACGCCTAAGAACCTTGCTTCAACACTTGCTTCGATAATGAAACTTCAACAGTGAGCCATCGGCCGCCGGGGCATGCCCGGAGAAGCTGTCTCGGATAACGAGAGCGGCGACGATCGCCTTCTTCTCACTGCCACGCCCTCGCTTTCACACTTCCTGCAGTGCAGATACCCTCGTGCCGTAATCCAAGGCGCGTCTCTGGTGGCGCAAAGAGGACACTCAAAGCCAGTGGGCCAGCGGCATTGAGCCAGATAACGCCGACATGCGGACTCGTCGGAAAACCACTTGAGGAATTCCTGATATGTGCGGGGGTAGTCTGTTCCCGCCACTGGAAACGTCGAGTTCTTCATACCCTTACACTACATGTTGTGGGCACTTGAGCGGGTTTACCTCATACACCCTTTTGATCAGAGCTGCCCAGCGAGATCGGCTCTATGGGAAGTTATCCCTGCCGGCAATATACTCCATCCCGCACTCTTGTTCGAATCCCATGATTTTCGCCGCATTATGGTAGAACATGTTCTCTTCGGGGCTTCCTCCGCAGAATCTGTGGGTTTGATTGAAACTACATAGGCTCAAATTATTTTTGTTCAAAAAAACATCACCACAATCAATGCTCCATTTCAGGTAAAGTTCAAGGGATTTAAAATATTCGGGAGTAAGTGCCTGCTTGACTGCCGGAGTGCCTGCGAACCACCAAGATACATATCGCCTGTAGGCCACTTTTGATCTTTCCAACGAAATTCCCAGACTGCGCAGGTTTCTCAACCTTGTAGCAAGGCGTTTCCATTGCCTCCAAATTAGGCATCTTAAGCGACTGCTTTCTCAAGCAGTCTCTCCCCGCCTCACGGCGACACCCTTGCCCTCCGCTAACACTTCCCCCTGACGGGTGTGTAAGGGACTTCCATGTCATGTCGAAGATATAAGGGACGGAGTATCATTTCTTCGTGTCTGCACAACAGCTCTTTCACGCAGTGCGCGGGAGGTACGGCGGCCTCGCTGTCCGCATGGGAAAAGTATGATTTCTTAGATTTGACCCCACTCCTCCCGAGACTGTCTAGGTGGATCTGATGCCCCTTTGCGTCAGTTCTATAAAGAACTCTTCTGACCACAACGCGAGTTCCTTGGGATCGCGCAGGAAAGGGCGGACCTCTTCCGCCGCCTCACCTATGTCAACACTTTTGAAGCGTTTTTCGAGGAGTGTCCGCAAGGTCGGGATATCCAGTTCATCAATATCAATATCTCCGCTCTCAATGATACGTGCCAGAAGATGTGGTAGATTGACTGGCACATCACGGCTTACATACCAGACAAAGTCATAAAAGTCGCGTCCCTTGACTCTGGATTTCCAGTTCCGGAACAGCAGGGCGTGGAGCTTTCCTGCAAACAGGCTTGGGAGATCGTACAGACGCACCTGGAACGGTGTCGGAAGCAAATGGGTCTTCACTTCTGTCAAGGCGTGAGGCGGAGTGTTTGTTTCCAGCTCCAGCTTGATGGTTATTTTCTGGTTGCCTGGAAAGCCACGGCTCAATTCTTCTCCGACACCGACATTCAGGAGGTTGATTCGCGTGTTACCCTTCAGAAAGGCCGACTCTATCCCTGCTCCTGTGTCGGCAACCTTGGCTGCGGTCTCGAAGGAGAAGCCCCATGAGGCGAGTTCGGTTTTGACATGTGCAAGGGCAGATTCCAGCCTTACTGAGGCGTTTCTCTCAAGCAAAGAAAAATCCAAGTCCTCAGAGAAGCGCTGCAGCCCATGGAAAATCCTCAGGGCAGTGCCGCCGTAAAATGCGGCGTGTTCAAAAAACCCACTCCGCCAGATCCCCAGAAGGGCGATCTCCTGAATTACTTCACGAGTCGCCTGTAGGCGGTCGAGGGGGGTGACCGGGCGGTATAAGCGCAACATGTCCTCAAGAGACTTGTTCATGTCATTATCCCTCCATATTTTTCAACGGCACGGAGCAAACAGCGCACTGCCGGGCGGCCATATCCCTCGGAGCACGCGCGAATAATTTCAAGATCGGGAGCCAAAGTGGCATCGAGTCGCATCAATCCAGCCCAGCGCCGCACATCGGAGATAGAGCGCATTCCAGGCTCGCGCGCAATGCGGTCGCAAAGAGCCTTGGTCGGCGAGGCGATAAGAAATGGGATGCCGGATTCGGTTGCACGTTCGATGCCTACGTGGAAAACCGCTTCAGGAACCGCACGAAAGCGGTAGCGGCCGAAAACGTTCTCGAACTCCTTGGGGCGATTCAGGGTCGCCGAACTGATTTCATATACAGCTTCGGGAATCACACCATGATAGGAGAGTGCCGTCTCGAAGCTAATGTATGAAGGCCCGTAGATGCTCGCCGCAAAACAAAACGGGTTCACATTCAGGCTTGTCGCATATAGACCACGTCGGAGTCTAATAAGCTCGCCAGAACGAAGCATGCGGGCGATCTTCCCGCGCTTGTCGCTAAGATCGCCAAGAATATCCTTCATCCGTAGCGAATCTATAAGCTCTGCATGATTGTCCTTAAATGTGCCCATTGCGAGCAATATAGTTGCATGAAACACAACTTTCAAGCTCTAATATGCATTTTTTTCAGGGGAGAACTGCCTTCGGGCATAATATCGAGAGAAGCTAGGGTCAAACCTATGATTTGACAACATAAGGATATATGCTATAATCTATTTGAGGATTATCGTTAATATTTCAATCTAGGTATAAAAATGGCTCGTCCACTGAGAATTGAATACAGCGGGGCCTGTTATCATGTCATGAACAGGGGAAATCGCAGGCAA
>JAFGFR010000011.1 GCA_016930955.1 Victivallales bacterium
ACAAAATGGGCATCTCTCTGCCTCAAACCTGACAGGGTTATCATTTTGTGAAGAATTCAGGTCGTGGACCTAGTGTTCTACCACCGCGTTCTGAAGTGCCATGTCCTGGTGGATTTGAAGGTGGACGAGTTCCGGCACGAGCACATCGGTCAACTCAACACGTACGTCACCTGGTATCGCAAGCACATGATGGCCGAAGGCGACAACCCGCCGGTTGGGCTCTTGCTGTGCACGGGCAAAGACCATGCTCTCGTCGAGTACGCCATCGCCGCCATGGACAACCGCTTGTTCGTCTCGAAGTACCAACTCGAACTGCCCAGCAAGAAAGACTTGCAGAAGTTCCTCGAAGAAAGACGCAAAGAAATGGGAGATGTCCCATGATCGAGAACAACCTCAGCAAGGTGTCGAGCGGCTTTGAAATTCTCCTGTGGGTCACGGGGTTGTGTACCTATGATTTGACATTTGCGTATTTCGCAAGATGATTTTAGAAGGGGAGGGAATTTCGATATTATCGACATTATCGAAAGTTTCGAAATATTCGACGATACCGGACGACAAATGTGCAAACCGCCATGGGCAATTACCGATGGTCAACCGAATCAGTGGCCAGGGACCGGTTGTTTTTGGAAGATTATCGAGCACATGACGGGGCAATCAAATCGATTTCGATGACAAGACAGAAAGACGGATTCTCGATGGCCGTGTTTTGCTGTCCCCGGGCACCGAAATGGATGGCGAGCCAAGCATACTCCCCTTGCCTTCGCGGCGATTCCGGCTATGTTACCATTTTTCGTCGGATAGTGCCTTGCATGGGACGGATAGTGCCTTGCATGGGAAAACTCCAGCGGGGGTGTCGCCGACCAACAAAGCCATAGCGTATAGTACTATTGAAAGGGCATGGGTATGCAGGATATGATGAAGATGTTCGGGGATGCCTACGGTAAGGGCCCGGCAGTCGTGTCACGTGCGCCGGGAAGGCTGGAGATTCTGGGGAACCACACAGACTACAACGAGGGCTTCGTGCTCAGCGCTGCGGTGGACAGGGCCACAGAGTTCGCACTGTCGCCTGTCGATGGCAAGGATTGCGAGATTCGCGACTTCCGCGACGGCAGCGTGAGGAATTTCAACCTTGACTCGGTTGACCAGCCCAAGCCGGGGGACTGGGCCAACTACGTCAAGGGCATGATCTGCGAGATCCGCAAAAGGGGCCACGATGTCGGAGGCTTCAATGCGGCGATACTCAGCACCATCCCGCTTTCCGCCGGCATGAGCAGCTCGGCTGCATTGGAGATATCTGCAGGATTCGCATTCGCCAAGGCCTTCGGGATTGAACTACCGAAAGAGGAATGGGCACGTGTGGGGCAAGGGGTCGAGAACAACTACATGGGGCTAAAAAGCGGGTTGCTGGACCAGTTCAGCTCGATCTTCGGACAGAAGGATTCTCTGATTTTCTGCGATTTCCGCAGTGTCTCGGTGGAACGCACGGTGAGAATGCCCGAGGGGTATTCCTTCGTGGTGGCGAACTCGATGGTCAAGCACAATCTGGTTGACTCAGAGTACAACGCCAGGCGCCGGAGCTGCGAGAGGGCCGCCGGGATACTTGCGGGAAGGCACCCCGAGGTCAAGACCCTGCGCGATGTCAGCACAGACATGATCGAGGATGCCAAAGGCTCGCTCGACAATGACGACTACCTCAAGGCCCTGCATGTCGTGGGAGAAAACGAGAGGGTGCTGAAGGCAATCGAGATGATCGAGAAAGGGGATGTCCAAGGCTTCGGCAACCTTCTTTACGAGTCGCAGGAAAGCTCGAGGGTGAACTTCGCGAACAGTTGCCGCGAGATTGACTGCCTGATCGAGCTTTCGAGATCCGTGCCAGGCTGCATCGGCGCCAGGCTTAGTGGCGGAGGTTTTGGGGGAATCACAATCCATTTGGTCAAGGACAGTGACACCGAGCAGTACCGTGCCAGGCTCGATACCGCATACAAGCTCCAGACAGGCCTGGAGACCAGCACTCTGGCGTGCTCGATCGGCAGCGGGGCGGCGGTGGTTTATGCCTGCTAGACAAAACTCAGGCGGGAGAGGAACCCAGAAGAGATGAACAGGAACATTCCCGACGACATCATAGAGCAGATACGGCACAGGGCGGACATCGCCGATGTCATCGGCGCGTATCTGCAGCTCCACAGGGCCGGATCGGGAGGTAGCTACAAGGCTCTCTGCCCCTTCCACAACGAGAAGACACCGTCCTTCAACGTGAACACCCAGAAGCAGATATTCCACTGCTTCGGCTGCGGGAAGGGCGGCGATGTCTTCAGGTTCATCATGGACAAGGAGGGCGTGGATTTCCCCGGCGCGATACATATCCTCGCCGACAAATACGGCATCACCATCCCCGAGCCAGAGCCGGCCAACTCCAGAAACACCCAGCAAAATGACAAGCCATCCTCGCCGAAAGTCTCGAAGGACCGCCTGTACAAGCTCAACGAGGAGCTCGCCGCATTCTTCGAGGAAAACCTCGAGTCACACCCCGAATCGCCGGTGGGATTGTACCTGAAGCAGCGTATGCTCACCCCGGAGGTGATAAGGAACTTCCGCATCGGCGCAGCCCCTGACGGATGGACCGCGACGTTGGATCACTTCCTGCCCAAGGGGTACACGGAGGCCGAGATGGTCGAGTCCGGTGCGGCAATAAAAAAAGAAGACTCCGACAGACTCTACGACCGATTCAGAAACCGACTCGTCTTCCCCATCTGGGACGAGCTCGGCAGAATCGTCGGATTCAGCGCAAGAACTGTCGAGGAGGAACATCAGGGGGCAAAGTACGTCAACAGCCCCGAGACAGTCATCTTCAACAAGCGCAGGCTGCTATACGCGCTTCCATTCGCAAGACTACCCATGAGGGAGCACGACTGCGCGATACTCTGCGAGGGGCAGCTCGACGTGATCGCATTCCACAGGGCCGGGTTCACAAACGCCGTAGCGCCCCAGGGTACCGCGTTCACCGACGAGCAGGCCAGGATCCTCGCGAGGCACGCCGGAAAGGTCGTTCTGGCGTTCGACCCCGACGAGGCGGGCGAGAAGGCTGTCTTGAGAGCCATCGAGATAATGCTCCCGGTGGGCCTGGAGGTCAAGGTCGCCTCACTTCCTGAAGGCTCCGACCCGGACAGCCTCCTCAAAAACGAAGGACCCGCCGCGCTCGCGAAAATAATTGATAAGGCCCTGGACTTCTTCAATTTCCTCATGGCAAAACTTCTCAAACAGTTCGATGTTGCCACACCATCGGGGAAGGCAGCCGTCGCCGAGAACATGCTGCAGTTCCTCTCGAAAATAAACAACAACGTCCTGCGCGCATCATACTCGTCAACGCTAGCACAGATACTGCAGGTCCCAGAGAACACCGTCTTCGCAGAGATAAAACGCCACAGAAGGCTCTCGCAAGCGAGATCAGCGACAGGTATTCACGCCCAGCCGGAGCTTCTTTTTGCTGAATCCGCAAAGTCTGCACAGAATGCGATCGCCGGGGTTTCCGTCAGCAAAGGGGAGGATGTTGCGGTAAGAAACGCCGAGGAGACCTTGCTCAAGCTGGCAGTCGAGCACGGCACGGTGGGCATGAGGCTCTCCGAGGACCTCCCGGGGGACATGATCAGCGACTCACCCGTGGGCAAGGCGCTCAACTCCGCAATCGCAATGACGATCAACGGGGAGTTCGAGGGCATTCAGAAATCCCTGCTCTACGAGACCCCCGGGAAGGATATCCAGGACATCACCCGCGCTCTCGCTATCCCGTTGCAGGTGCCAGAGGATCCCGAGGCTGCACAGCAGCTAATCCAAAAGGCCATTTCGGACTGCGTCGCCAGAATAAGAAAGTCCCATGCGAAAAATGCCCTCCAGACCCTCGCCCGGACGATCAGCTCCGCACAAGGCGAGGAGAAGGAGGAACTCATGAGACTATACCAAACCAAGCACAAGGAGATAATGTCCTTCTCCGCCCCCTCTCCTGCCGAGCCGGCTTTCGCAGAAAGCCCCGAGCCCGCCACTGACGAGGCCGCTGACAGAGCTGATCTCAATTTAAATGAAGCAGTTGCTAATCGTCCCGTAGTTGAACCTAAATAAAGCGTCTGCCGCGCCTGCGCTCCCAACGCAATTCACGGGGAGTTTTGAAATTGGCTCCAGGGTATTAGAACTCCAGGACTTCGGGTCTGAGGGTATAGACAGTATCGAGCGCGATCCTGTGGTAGAGGTCGTTCATGATCCTTG
>JAFGFR010000167.1 GCA_016930955.1 Victivallales bacterium
GGATAAACAGCGGTGAGCTGTTGGTAGTATGTTCAGCCGGCCGCGAACGGCACGTCTGTCCGTTCGGGCAGGTACACATTATCCGCTCTGTTGACAATGGGGAAAGCTGGTCCGATCCAGAAATTCTAGTCAATGGCCCGCTGGACGACCGTGATGCCGGGATACTGCAGACTTCGAAGGGTACGGTGATGGTCAACTGGTTCACTTCCATCGCCTGGCTGCAGCACTTGGAATCACTCGAGAAAGAAGGGCGCAATACTCTGCCTGTAGATGATCTGGGACAAAAGCTGACCGACGGATTCTTCTCGCGATGCCGGAAAATCCGCTCGCTGCTCAATGATGATCTCATTGCCCGCGAACTGGGGACATGGATAATACGTTCTGCTGACGGCGGGAAGACATGGTCCGACAAGATCGATTGCGGAGTCGGTAGCCCGCATGGGCCGACAGAATTGACCGACGGACGCCTGCTCTTCGTTGGGAATGCCAAACATGCGCCAGAAGCTAAATCTTTCAATGGAACTCCCTATGCTGCAAATCTTGTTTGCTGCGAATCTTGCGATGACGGGCTCTCCTGGCGACAGATCGGGGAAATTCCACAACGTCAGGGAGATGCGCTCGGACAATATCACGAGCCCCATGCGGTGCAGACGGCGGACAAACGTATCATAGTCCATATCCGCAATCACAGCAGGCAGGATTGCGGATGCATTTTGCAAAGCGAATCGAATGACGGTGGGAAAACTTTCAGCATTCCCCATAATACGGGGCTGCTTGGACTGCCTGCGCATCTGCTCCGACTGAAGGAGGGGCACTTGCTTACGACTTATGGCTATAGGCACGATCCTTTTGGAAACCGTGCATCCATCAGCGAAGACGGTGGCCGAAGCTGGGGGAAGCCGATGATCCTGGATGAAAAAACTGAAGGGCGCGATCTGGGTTATCCATCGACGGCAGAACTGGAAGACGGCTCTTTCCTGAGCGTCTGGTATGAAAAGCTGCCCGGCGATGACTTGGCCAGTCTCCAGGCCATGCGCTGGAAAATCTCATGAACCGGTCAAGTCAAATAAAAGACCGTATTTGTCTGGGGATAATTGGCATGACCGAGGGGAACGGGCATCCCTACTCCTGGAGCGCGATATTCAACGGCTACGACAGGGAAAAAATGACGGAGGAATGCCCGTTCCCAGGAATACCAGCCTATCTGAACAAGGAAACAAAAGAGACTCTGAGAATTGCCGGAGCAAATCTCACCCACATCTATTGCGATAATCGCAAAGACGCCGAACATATAGCAAAATGCTCGCTCATTCCAAATGTCGTTGACCGCCCTGAAGATATCATAGGCGAAGTCCATGCTGTGATAATCGCCACGGACATCGGCGGAGAACACGTAGGACGCGCCAGGCCTTTCATCGAGGCCGGACTCCCGGTCTTCATCGACAAGCCTCTCTGCGACAATCGCAAAGACCTGGAAATATTCCGGAACTGGATCATGGAAGAAAACAAACCGATAATGTCGTCAAGCTGCATGCGCTATGCCAAGGAATTCATGCCGTATCACTCTAGGACAGAGGAACTCGGAGATCTGCGCTTCGTCTCGATGCCCATGTCTAAAAAATGGGAGACCTACGGTATCCACGCGCTCGAGGCCATATACCCGGTTGTAGGTCCGGGCTTCGTAAGCATCCAGAATATCGGAACCCGTGAACGCAACATCGTGCATATGACGCACAGGCGAGGTATCGACATTGTCGTCGCATGTATCAAGGATGTCCAGTATGGCGGCGCATTGCGCCTTTCCGGGACTGCAGGAAATGTCACCGTGACTTCAAGTGACACTTTTTACGCCTTCAAAGCTCAGCTCCAGGCTTTTGTAGATTTTCTCCGCACTGGCAAATACCCGTTCCCGTTCAGCGAAACCGATGAACTCATGCAACTTGTCATAGGCGGGATCGAAAGCAGGGAGGCGGGTGGGAAGCTGCTGGAAATCAAGGATATCAACAGGAACTAGCGAGGAACTTGTGATTTACCGCCATGAGGTTCTGGATAAAGCCTCTTCAACAATAAACGCTAATTTGGCGGCTATGCAGTATTGGTCATTCGGATTCCCGTCTGGCGTGAAAATCAATGCGTGGGAAGTCCTGATTGCATGGTATTGCGGTTCACCCCAAAAAACGCATATTCGTTGGGCTCGGGTAAAGAACTAGAGGGAAACTTATGGAAATGCGCGAACGAATTCTTTCAGTTTACCGTGGCGACCATCCGGACAAGATCCCCTTCATGCTGGACTTGTCGCACTGGTTCTACCACCGGAACAGGATGTCATGGGATTTGAGCAGGTCGTATGATAAGCCTGAAAAGGAACTGATCGACTACCACAAAAGAATGGGGGTGGGCTTCTACATGCCGAATTTGGCATCCTTCTATGACACGCTTTATCCTTCTGATATTAAAATCACCGTACGTAAGAATTTTGATGGCAGCGAAATCAGGTGGCGTATTTCCACTCCGTCAGGCCAGATCGAAAGGATAAGGGTGTGGGAGGAATCCAACTATGCCTGGGGAATCCCGGAATGGGGTGTCAAAGACAGGGAAGGCCTGATGATTCTGGCCGAGGCGCTTTCCCACCGCAAATACTGTTCAGACTGGAAGAAATACGATGAGTGGAACAGCTATGTGGGCGATGCCGGCTTGGTTTACCTTTCCGTGGGCTACAGCGGAATGGGGCAATTGCTGAACTATTGGATGGGGATCGAAGGGGCATTCTACGCGATCTGCGACTGGCCAGAGACATTAAGGGAAGTGGTGGATAGGATCAATCAGAACAATCTGGAACTGATCGATCTCCTAGTTCAATCACCTGCTGAAGTCATCATCATGGGTGACAATTTTTCGAGCGACATACAGCCGCCGGCATTCTTCGAGGAGTGGTCAAAATCATACTATGCCGAGGCGATCCGCCGCCTGCATGCTGCAGGGAAATATGTGGCGGTCCATATCGACGGACGCCTGAAAGGATCATTGAAGATGTTTGCAGAAATCGGTGCCGACTGCGCGGATGCGGTGACCCCGAGACCAACAGGGGACTTGTCGCCCGTCGAATGCCGTGAGGATGCCGGACCGGAAATGATTCTATCGGGCGGCGTTCCCCCATGCCTATGGTTGCAGGGCGTTGACGATGAGGCTTTCAGAAAGGCGGTGACCGACTGGCTGGAGCTTGCTAAAACAAATCCCCGGCTTATTGCCAATGCCGGCGATCAGGTGCCCCCTCATGCACTTGAAAGCAGAATAATTATGATGAGAAAGATTGTCGAGGAATATGCCTAAATATAATGGAGATAACGAGATGCAATCTGAATTTAAAATGCGTAGAAGCAGAGTTCTGGAGAACTTGAGGGCAGGGAAATTTGCCCTTTGCACGAAGACGAATCTTTCCGACCCGCGGGCATCCGAGATCGCGGCGATGAGCGGATTCGATTGTCTTTGGACATGCCAGGAGCATGTCGGCAACGACTATCGTTCCATACAGGAACAGGTGCTCGCCACCAAGGCGCATGACTGCGATCTGCTCTGTCGAGTCCCGAAGGGCTCCTACAGCGGCTACATCCGTCCGCTCGAGCTGGATGCCACCGGCATTATGATCCCGCATGTAATGAGCGCCAGGGAAGCGAGGGATATAGTCAGGACAACCCGTTTTCACCCTGTAGGCCGCCGGCCGGTTGACGGCGGAAATGCGGATGGCATGTATTGCCAGATACCCTTCAAAGAGTATCTCGAACAGGCCAACAGGGAACGTTTCGTGGTGTTGCAGATAGAGGATCCGGAACCACTTGAGGAACTGGACGCGATTGCTGCAGTCGGAGGATATGACATGCTTTTTTTCGGTCCCGGAGATTTTACTCATTCCATCGGAGATCCGGGGAATTTCGATAATCCCCGCGTCAAGGACGCAAGACTCAGGATCGCCGATGCCGCCAATAAACACGGCAAGGTCGCCGCGACCGTCGGGTCTATGGCCAACTACAGGGAACTTCTGGATATCGGGTACAGGTTTATCAGCATCGGATCGGATGTTTGCGCTCTGGCAACAGCATATTCGGAAATTGTCAGGACTGTTAAAGGGTCACGAATCCAGGAGACCAAGAATATATATGGGAAGTGACTAAGCCAGTATCAAAACTCCGCATAAAATTGCATAAAAACAAGGTGTACCATGAATGTAATCGAAACTTTTTCACTGAAAGGGAAGGTGGTGTTGCTTACCGGCGGTGCGGGGCAATATGGACGGCAGATCGTCTCAGCTCTGGCCGAGGCTGGAGCCATGACATTTATCGCATCACGGAATCTTGATGCCCTCGATAAAGCCGCGTCCGAGGAACGCGGGAGGGGGCATGATGTCAGCGCCCTCAAACTTGATCTGGAGGACGAGGCATCAATCATTCAAGTCCACGACGATATCATGTCTCGTTGCGGCAGGATGGATGTTTTGGTAAACAATGCGGTCGTGCGCTCTGCAACCAATGGCTGGGACAATCCCATGGAGGCATTCGACCGGAGCCTGCATGTGAATGCTTCCGGGCTTTTCGCGATCACAAGGGTTTTCGCGGAGGAGATGAAAAAACAGAAAAGCGGCTCGATCATCAACATTGGCTCGATGATGGGAATGGTCGGAGTCGAACAGGACAACTACTCTGGAACCGACATGGATCCAAATCCTTCTCCGATATATTATTATGAAAAGGGAGGGATAATCAACTTCACGCGCTGGGCCGCAAGTGTCCTTGGAAAATTCAATGTCCGGGTGAACTGTGTGTCCCCGGGCGGGCTCCAAGTCCCGTCGCACCCATCACGCTTCGTGGAGAACTACAGCCGCAGAACCCAGCTCGGAAGAATGGCAAATGACAGCGACCTGAAAGGGATAATTGTCTTCCTCGCTTCCGATGCCTCCGCATATATCACCGGCACCAATATTCCTGTTGACGGAGGGTACACTGCCAAATGAACTTTTCACGTCTGATGCTGGGCACAGTGCAGTTCGGGCTTAACTACGGAATTGCGAATTCCGCAGGACAGCCTGACTACGACAAATCGAGGGACATAATCGGGGCCGCATTCGAGTCGGGTATAAATTGTCTCGATACTGCTGCCGCATACGGCAACAGCGAGGAGGTCATCGGCAAGGCCCTCCATGAGCTAGGAATAGCCGACAAGGTTTCCGTGATCTCGAAAATCCCCCCAGTCAATGGCCGGTCAAGAAGAGAAGCGGAAAAATTCATTGTCGCTTCGATACTGAATTCCATGTCCAATCTGGGAAAAGAATTTCTTGACGGATGCCTCTTCCACAGGGAGGAGGATGTGAAATACATGGATCTGCTTCTGAAGGCCAGAGATAATGGGCTGATAAAGAAAGCTGGAATATCTATTGATTCGGACGCTTTTCTTGGCCGAGTTCTTGACTCCGGCGCGGAATGTGTCCAGCTTCCTTTCAACATCTTGGACAGACGTTTCACCTCCAGCGGTTTCATTCGGAAGGCCAAGTCAAGAGAAATGTCCATTTTTTGCAGGAGCATCTATCTTCAAGGACTCCTTCTTATGCAGGAAGATAAAATCCCCGAAAGTCTGAGGGTGGTCATTCCTGTCCGCAGGAAACTCGAGTCTTTAGCTGCTGGAAAGGGGATGGAGCCCTCCGAACTCTATATGAGACTTGTTGTTTCCAGAAAGGAGATAGACTCCCTCGTGACAGGTGTAGACAGTCTTGATCAGCTCCAAAAAAACGTGCAGATGTTCGGCAAAGGCCCGCTCGACGATGAGACAGTCAGCAGCATCGAGAACATCGTCCCTGAGTTTGCTGAAGAGATAGTCCGCCCCTGCAGATGGGGGGAGAAATAGCATTAGCCAGCATCACCGCATTACCTGAACACTGAAACCTCAGGCATCCTGACCCCGCAAGAGGAAATAGCCTCGGAGTTTTGAAACCGGCTCAGAGGTTTGATCAATCTAAATAAAGCAGTTGCCGCGGTGTGCCGTGGATCTATTCTTAAAGCTTTGTATGCAAATGTGTTAACTGTTATTTTTGAGATTTAACTGCTTCATTTAGGATCAAAGCGACAGCGAGTGTCCGGGAGTCTTTCCTCTCCTCGCCTGAGGGCAAATTGACGCGGCGCCCTTGCAGGCGGGCTCGTGGCAGTCGGCGGCGGAGACATCGGCGTTGGTTGTGTCCGAGCAGATTTTAAGCCATATTGCGCTTTTTGCGGCACCTCCTGTGGCGATGATTTTTCGCGGGCGCGGGCGGCCGCGGCAAAGGCTGTCAAGCAATTTTGTTATTGTCTGTGCGACAGACAGCATGATGGCCCGGGCGAAGTGACCGTGAGTGTGGTGTTCATTGATGTTTTCGAAACCTTTGAGGCCTTCGTACTTGTTGGCGTTTGGTCGGGCGCAAAGCCCTGCGCAGTCGGCTGGAACTATGGCTGCGGCTTCGTCCAGGTCGGAAGGAGTCATATCCGGGCAGAATGTCCGGTTGTACCACTCCAGAACCGCCCCCCCGTTCTGATCCCAAGCAAGCTGGTGATATCCCCGGCCTTTGACGGCAGGCGTGATACAGATATCCTTCTGCGGGGCAAGGTCAGGCGCTTGATTGACGCAGGCGACCACTGTCCCCAGAGATATCGTGGCTTGTCCGGTTCTGCCGAGACCGGCGCCTACAGCGGCCATGTAGTGGTCCAACGAACCCAGATATACCGGAATTCCCGTCGGCAATCCCAGTTGAGCGGCGGGAGTCTCTTGAGAGACGACCCCGGCTGGAGTTCCAGGCAACGAGGGGGCAGAAAGTTTGTCAGGCCCGATATTCAGCGCGCAAAGAGCATCGGTGTTCCAGGCCAAGGCGTTGATGTCGAGAATCCCCAGCAGTGAACTGGTCCCGGTATCGACAGCTTGGCGTTTTGTCAGGCTGTACACCAGATAGTCGCATATCGTCAAGATTTTGCTGGTCCTTTGCCAGACCTGCGGCTCCTCGGCCTGAAACCATAAAAGTTTGTTTATGCACAGATGCTCGGAACACTCCGTCCCCAGCCCGGAGGTATGCAAAAACCCCTTTCGTCGCCACAAGTCGCGGACTTCGGGGTATATGTCCTTTGCTCGCCTGTCCATCCAGACTATCAGGGGTGTCAGTGGCTCGTCATGCTTGTCGAGCAACAAAAAAGTATTTGCCTGCGAGGAGTATCCCATCGAGACTATCTCCCCGGTCGCCGCGCCGGCCTGTGACTTTGCCTGCCCAATAGCCTGCTGCAAAAGGTGCCAGAAATCGTCAACATCCAGCTCGCATCTTGTGCCGTCGCCGACTTGTTTCCTGACCTCGACGCGGCCCAGCCCGGCCAATTCCCCTCCGCTGCCGAACAATCCAGCCTTGAAGTAGCTGGTCCCAAGGTCTATGCCAAGCTTATATTTCATTGGAGCATTTCAAGGGTCTTCTGTACGAAGATATTTCCTGCCTTGCAATCGAACATGGCATTGGATGCCTCATAGCCGCCTTCCCGGGCGGCTTCCTCGGTCACAATATAGCCCTGCAGCTCACCGTTGGCCAATGAGATGACGAAGGCGCCCTGTTTCTGCCGTTTGACCTCCAAGGCATATTCGGTGAAGATCTCTCCCTGCCAGCCTGCAAACGTCCATTCGCCGATTGTTATCAATTGAATCTCGGCGGGCAGGCATGCCTGATAGGTCTGCTCCATCCGCCCGTCCGTCGCGGCTTTGGCCAGAGCCAGTGTCTCTTCCGCTCCGAACCAATCGCATTCCGCTGTCCGGATCTGCTGTCTAAGGGCTCCCTTCTCACGCAGCTTCGAAAGCTTCTGCAGGGACTTGTCCAGTTTCTGCCGAGCCTGCTCGACAGAGGGGAACGTCCTTCGCGGCAGATTCTCGAGCAAGGCATGTTTTGCCGACAGTGTCGCTGTACGGAAGTCCAGATTGCCGACCGCTTTTTCGACTGCCTTGCCGAGGATTTCTCCCAGCCGGCGTGCTTCGTCGAAGGTATTGGCCTTGGTGACATGCCGTGGGCTTTGGTTGCCGCACGGGCCGGAATGGTGAAGGACCGGGCA
>JAFGFR010000012.1 GCA_016930955.1 Victivallales bacterium
ACAAAATGGGCATCTCTCTGCCTCAAACCTGACAGGGTTATCATTTTGTGAAGAATTCAGGGTGCATGCCCCGGATGTCTGGGTATATGCGTCGGATCACCGGCCTCTTGTCGTGGTTATTGACGCGGTTGAAAAACCTGACTGGACAGAAGAGGAAATAAATGTATTTTTCCGTGATGGTGTCTATGGCAAGGTCGATTAGCATTGGGAGCTGATTTCAAGACTCCGCGTGGCTGCCACGGGGATTTTTAAGATCGGCTCATGAGGCGAGGGTTTATATGGGTAATCATGAGGATAGTTACACGTTGGAGGAGAGGCGGCGTCTTCTTGGCATAGCCCGCGGTGCCATAGAGGGGCGTCTTGCGGGGAAGAGGTATGAGCTTCCCCTTGCCTTGCCGGAAAGTTTTCTGCAAGTCAGGTCCTGCTTTGTCACCCTGCGGTCTTCAGACGGGGGTCTGCGGGGTTGCATCGGGAATATCGAGCCTTTCCAGCCCCTTGCCGCCAACGTTGCAGCGAATGCTGTCAACGCGGCTTTCTCTGACCCGCGCTTTCCGCCGGTTTCCTCGAGGGAGGTGGACACTCTGACTATAGAGGTGTCAATTCTGACACTTCCCAGGGAGGTTGGGAGCTATAGGGATTTTATTGTTGGCAAGCATGGGATAATCCTGAATCTTTCGGGAAGCGGTGCGGTATTTCTGCCACAGGTTGCCGGGGAGCAGGGATGGGATGCTGAAACCACGCTTTCGCATCTGGCCATGAAAGCTGGTCTTGCGCACGACGCGTGGAGGGATCCCGCATGCAGGTTCAAAGTTTTCGAGGCAGTATATTTTTCAGAGGCGGACTTTTCGGGATAGGATGGAAGGGTTATGGCTGGCGGCGCAAACGAGAGGTCATTGTGGGGCAGCAGGGCGGGTTTTCTTCTTGCTGCGATCGGGTCTGCCGTGGGGCTCGGCAACATATGGCGGTTCAGCTATGTGGCTTATTCCAATGGTGGCGGTGCTTTCCTGTTGCCCTATCTGGTGGCTCTTCTTCTTGCCGGCGCGCCGATCATGCTTGTGGAGTATGGGCTTGGTCACAAGTATCACGGGTCGCCGCCGCTGGCTTTTAGAGCTATCAGCTCGAAAATGGAGTGGGCAGGATGGTGGATGCCCATTGTTGCCACTCTCGGGATAATGCTTTTCTATGCTGTTGTCATAGGGTGGTGCATCAACTTTTTCCTTTATTCCTTCAACCTCGGCTGGGGGGACAACACGCAGGAATTCTTTTTCAACAACTTTCTTCTCATAGAGAATGAAGGCACGTATATGGTGAAGCATGTCAACTGGCAGATTCTCGGCGCCACGTTCATCGTGTGGCTGACGTGCTGGGGGATATGCTTCAAGGAAGTTAACCACGGCATTGAGAAGGCCTGCCTGGTCTTTATGCCTTTGCTTCTTATTCTTACGACTGTTCTTGTTGTGTGGAGCATAACGCTTGACGGGGCGGCGCAGGGCATACTGCTTTACATCAAACCCGACTGGGGGAAGATTGATGTGTTTTCCAATCCTGAGGCCTGGAAGGTCTGGACTGCGGCCTTCGGGCAGACCTTCTTCACTCTCTCGCTTGGTTTCGGGATAATGATCACCTATGCCAGTTATCTTCCCAAGAGGAGCAACCTTGTCGGCAACGGTATTTTTGTATGTCTGGCGGACACGATGTACTCCATTTTTGCGGGTTTCGCGGTGTTCGGTGTTCTTGGTTTCATGGCGGCATCGCGGAATGTGAGCTTGCAGGAGGTGGTGAAACAGGGGCCTGGCCTGGCTTTTGTGGTGTATCCTCAGGCGATAAACCAGCTTCCTGTTGCCAGGGAGTTATTCGGTGCGTTGTTCTTTTTCACGCTTGTGCTTGCGGGTCTGTCGTCTGGCATCTCGCTCATCGAGGCCTTCACCTGCTCGATTACCGACAAGTTCGGTTTCAAGCGCGGCAAGGTGGTAAGCATCATATGCGTCGCGGGTTTTTTGGGCAGCATAATTTTCACCACCAACATCGGGCTTTTTGTGCTGGACATTGTGGATCATTTCATCAACAGCTACGGTCTGCTGGCCGGTGGCTTGCTGGAATGTGTGCTCGTCGGATGGTTCATCAAGACCAAGCTCATCAGGAAGCATATGAACGACGCGGGCGGGATAGTCATAATGCCAGCGGCATGGGACTGGTGTGTCAAGATCGTCACTCCCGCGATACTTTTGCTCATGATCGTCATGGCCGTCGTGGAGGATATCAGTAAGCCCTACGAGGGGTATCCGCGCTGGATGATCCTGACGTTTGGTGTCGGCGCGCTGCTGCTGACCCTGCTTCCCTCCGTGGCGCTGTCCCTCGCGAAGTGGCCGGACAGGAAGGTCTCGCACAAGCCCGAGCAGGAGCATATCCTGACATAGCTTTTTCCCCGTGCCGGGAACGGGCTGGTACATATTCAGCAAACCCCTTTTGTTCGGGGTCAGGATTGTGGCGGTTTCAGACATTTTCGGCGGCTATCATAGCGCCAAGGGACTAAATATCGAGGCTTTGCTCGATCATGCGGCTGAGGTAGGCTCCTTAGGGAAGCAAATGTTGCGGTGCGATTTGCGGTGCTTATGTTTTGGCGGTCGAATAACGTCTTGCTACCTCCGGCCAGTTGACCACCTTCCAAAATGCGTCAACATAGCTGCCACGCTTGTTCTGGTACTTAAGGTAATATGCGTGTTCCCAGACATCGAGGGCCAGAATGGGTGTACCGCGGGTTGATGCCACGTCCATTAGCGGGTTGTCTTGATTGGCGGTCGAGCTGACGAACAGCATACCTTCCGTATCCACACATAACCAGACCCATCCGCTTCCAAACCGGGTGCCCGCCGCTTGGCTGAACTGCTGCTTGAAAGCCTCGAAAGAACCAAAGCTGGAGTCAATTGCCTTTGCAAGATCTCCCGTCGGTTTGCCTCCGCCATGTGGCGACATCATGTTCCAGAACATGGTGTGGTTCCAGTGCCCGCCGGCGTTATTGCGCAACTCCACGGGTAATTTGCTTATTTTGGCAAATAAGCTTTCCAACGACTGCCCATCCAGCTCGGTCCCTCTAAGCGCATTCAACATGTTATTGAAGTAGCCGCGGTGGTGACGGCTGTAATGAATCTCCATGGTTTGCGCATCTATGTGCGGCTCCAAGGCATCGAAGGCATGTGGCAATGGCTCAAATACGTAAACCGATTCCTGGGCATTCACCACGGCTGTCTTCAATGCCAGGGCCATACAGCAGGCCATGATCACAATCGTCATGTTCTTCATCATTTTTCACCTTGTCACTCAAAATAAGAATAGATCACCTGCACAGTTGCAGTAGAAAATTTCATGTAAAAGTATTTTAGCATGATCAGGCTACCTTTTCAAACGAAAACGATATAAATTCCCCATTATGTCAACTGAAAAATACATTTTTATTGTGGAATTACTGCAAATTAGCAAGGAAAGTTTTTAACACCCCAGGTATGACCCCATCAGTTCCCTTCTGAGTTCTAAGTCAATCATCGAGGGGATGTGTTCTTTCCGCGAGAGGGAATTTCACGACGCTCCCTGACAGTCCCGATGCATAGATGCCCTGAATCATCTCCTGCGCAAGCCGCGCGTTGTATATGTTTGAGACAGGCTGCCGGTCCTCCATTATGGAGCATATGAGGTCCCAGGCGGCAAAACGGTTTGCCTCGAGGAAGAACCCGGCTTCCGGGACGTCCATCCGTCCGCAGCGGGAGTAGTCCAATGGCTCCGCGCCCGGAATTGAACGTTCCTCCCTGACGGGAACCTCTTCGAAGGATGAGGAATCCTCTACCGGACCCGGTCTCCGGCTGATACGCAGTTTTTCGACGGGCCGGGCTGGAAAATCCTTGAAGCGCATGGAGATCGCTCCTTTTGTGCCGACGACGCACAGTCCCATGTTCACGATTCCTGTTCTTTGGACGCTCTCGCTGCCGGCGAGTCCGCGTCTGCTCTCGAAGATGCCGCGCACTCCGTTCGGGAAGCGGAAACTGGCAAAGACGCTGTCACCTGCTGAAGGGCCTATCGGTTCGACGGTCTTCTCCTCCCTGTCGGCCTTGACTATCGGACGGTTCTTCAGCGTGACATCTGCCATCACGCATTCGGGGGCTCCGAAGATGAAGGTCTGGAGGTCAAGGATATGGGTGCCAAGGACAATCATGTCCTCTCCGCCGCCGCGGTGGTCGCATTTTCCGCGTCCGTAGGCGGTCAAAGGCGTCCCTATCTCTCCGACCTCTATCATCTTCTTCATGGCAAGGAAGGCGAGGTCGTATCTGGCCGGATGAGCCATGCATATCTTTATTTGCCTCTGTTCGGCGATCTTCACGATTTCGTCTGCTTCCGGCAGATTGGCGGCCAGAGGCTTTTCGCAGTAGATGTGGCAGCCTCTCTCAGCGGCGGTACTGATAAGAGGCAGATGATCGCAGGGATGTCTGGAGCACAATACGACGATGTCCGGTTTCTCCTTTTCCAGCATTTCGATATAGTCTGAATAGTGCCTTCTCGCGCCAGAGGAATCGAGTTTCGCCGCCAGATTCTCCGTGTTCGAGTCCACGTGCGCGACCACGTCCACGTCTGGCAGGCCGCGGAATGCATTGTGCAATCCGTGGAGACCGAGCATCATCCTGGAACTGTCCATGACTATCCCGACTTTCCAGATCTTAGACATGTATTCCTCATCGTGTTTTAGATGTATCTCAATCCATGCCGCCGCAGGTGCGGCCGCCATCGATCATGTAGTTGGAACCGGTGATGAACGCGGCCTTGTCGGAGCAAAGATACAATATCAAATCGACGACCTCCTTCGGCTCCGCGGACCTGCCGAGACGTGTCTTCATGTTCGCCATGCCGGGCCTGGTCATAACGGGACCGGGGGATACGCAGCATGCCCGGACTCCATGAGGGGCTCCGCAGAGCGCCAACGCCTTGGTGAGCCCGATGATCCCGCTCTTGGCTGCGCTGTAGTTCACCGCGCCCGCGGAACCTTCCGTGCCGGAGACTGAGCCCAGATTGATCATGACACCGCTTTTCTGACTTATCATTGCGCCAATCACGGCGTGGCAGAAGTAGACTGCGCCCTTGAGGTTCACGTCAAGCCCCCAGTCGATGACGTCTACGGGAAGCTCATGGAAAGGCTTGTGGCAGTTGCAGACCCTCGTCTCCGCTCCGCCCGCGAAATTCAGCAGGATGTCGATGCGTCCAAACTTCTCCAGCGCCATGTCGGCAGCACTCTTCACTTCATCATATTTGCGGACGTCCACCTGGAGCCCGATGGCTTCTCCTCCGTCCCTGCGGATGCCTGCTGCAGCCGCTTCAACCGCCTCTTTGTTCACGTCCGTGAGAATGACTTTGGCACCATCCTTCACCAGCTCCTGAGCGGAGAGAAGACCCATTCCGGATGCGGCCCCGGTGATTATCGCGATCCTGTCCTTGAAGCTCATGTTTTAGTTTTCTCCAGTGTTAAAACAACCTTACCCAGATTCTGCTGTTTTTCAAGGATGCCGTGCGCCTCCTCCGCTTTCGCCATCGGGAGTGTCCTGTAGATGACTGACCTGATTTTACCCGATGATAATTTGTCCCAGAGTTTCGCCTCAAGATCTGAGAGGATCTTCGCCTTCATCTCCGATGTCCGGCTGCGGAGCGTGCTTCCGATCAGTTTCAGACCCTTGCGGAAAAAGACGTTCATGTCGATTTCAGTCCTGGCTCCTGCGAGAGTCGCAATGACGATCCAGCGTCCGCCACGCGCCATCTTTTCGACACAAGCACCCATTCCCGCACCAACGACGCAATCCAGGGCGATGTCCACGGGATGCTTGTCCATGGCCGCCGCAAGATCGTCCTTCTTCCTGTTGACAATTATATCGGCACCAAGCGTGCGGACAAAACTGGCCTTCTCCTCCGAACCGACAGTCGTCATGACCTTCGCCCCGAGATCTTTCGCGAGCTGAATCGCCGCGATGCCCAGTCCGCTGGCGCCGGCCTGAATCAGGACGGTGTCGCCCCCTTTCATGCCGCCTTCGAGACAGAGATTGAGATAGGATGTCGCGAACGCCTCCGGAATTGCGGCGGCCTCCTCCATCGACAAGCCTTTCGGAACCGGAAGAACCATGTCCGCCGGGACGGCGACCTTTTCTGCATAACCGCCTCCGCCGAGTAAAGCGCAGACCTTGTCGCCGGTTCGCCAACGGCTTTGCGCTGGAGCCTTGAGGACAACACCCGCCACTTCCAGCCCCATCCACTCGGGCCAGCCCGGTGGTGATGGATACTTGCCGTCACGCTGGAGCAGGTCGGCGCGGTTGAGGGCAGCCGCATGGACTTCAATGATCACCTCGTTTTCTTTCCGCACCGGATCGGGAACTTCGCTCCAAACGAGTTCCTTATCGGCATCAATTAGCATTGCATGCATGTTCAGCGTCTCCATTTTGTATATCCGGACGCAGCAAGAAGAGTCTCCTGCACCAGATAGTCGTGTTCATAGCCGTATGTGTTTTCCATTTTGCCATTGATTATATTCGCAAGTTCAAACAGCTGATCTGCATAGCGGTCGCGCCTGATACCGAAATCGACGGTGTGTGTTCCGGCTGCGTATTCGGCGTTTCCCTGGAGGAGCGAAAGTCGCATCTTCAGCGGCTTCCCGTCGAAGCGCTCCATCGGACAGAGCTCTATCGTACCCTTGGTCCCGCAGATTTTCAGGCGGCGGTTGCTCAGCCCTTCGACCTCGAGACTGCACGCCCGCAATGTCACGGTGGCGTGCGGGTACTCAAAGATCGCCATGCAGTTGTTCTTTATCGTGTCGGGAAATCCGGGAGTTGATTTCAGGAATGGCGTAATCCCCTCCGGACGCCCGAGCATCGGAATGATGAAGTCGATGAGATGGCATCCCAGGTTGAACATGATGCCGCCCTTGAACTCGCCCAGATATGTTTGGTAGTCATCGCCGCCGTAGTTGTGGCTCATGCCCGCTTGGATCTCGAATATTTCGCCCAGCCAGCCTTCCCTTATAATCCTCTGCGAAAACTGAATCGCCGGATTGTTGCGGAACATGTACCCCATCTGGAAGGGAAGTCTGCGATCTTCGCAGCCTTTGCGCAGGTGTCCGAACAATTTTAGGTCTTCGCCTCCGGGCTTGTCCATGTGCATCGCCAGTCCGCGTTCCATGCAGCGGATGGCAGTGGGGACCAGGCCGGCGTTCGGGGTCTCAACCGCAGCCGCCTGAAGACCGGGAACTTTGAACAGCTCCTCCTCCGTCATCCATTTCAATCCTTCATACGGCTTGAGGTCTCCGCCGGCGAACCTGGCGGATTTGGAGCCGCGGTCGTCGACAATGCCGACGATCTCAAACACGTCAGGCATGCCGCGCAGCGCACTGATTTTGCCGGCGGCATGCTCGTGGCAGACTCCGATCTGTCCGATTTTGATCTTCTTCATATTTCCTTGTTTTCCAAATCCGCGTGAACAGCGGATTCTTGAGATGCTCAATTTCCCAGTCCCTTCAAATAATCATCCATATTTTTCCAGACTGTACTTGCGTCCGGCCAGACTGTATCTTTCGGCAGCGCGGATAATTCTTTTTCAAGACCGCGTCGGAGCGGCATGAAATCAGACTGCTTCAATCCCGTCACACGCAGAATCTTGGAATTATCGACTATCCGTTGAAAGAGCCTGTCGTAGGCAAGCTGATATCGAGCATGACAGGAAGCACCCAGAATCTTCAGATAATCCTCCGTGTCGGCAGCCACATACTGCAAGCCTATGATTTCACGGTAATACTCCGCAATTTCACCCCATGTATGGTGTTCGGCGGTAGCAAGTGTAAAGCATTCGCGATACGCCGGTGGATTTAACAGGAGACGGGAGAACATCCTGGCCACGTCACCCGCCCAGCTCATTGTAGCCTGCACGGCAAGTGCTTCCCCGGGCAGCACGACCGCCAGTCCCTTCAACGTCCTGGCTACGACGACCGGTGCCTCCAGCGTCACCAGCTGAAAACGGTATTTAGAATAGGTGATGGCCGGCCGGACAATCGTCCAATTGTCATATTTCGAATTCTGGAGGATGTCCTCCTGACGCGCCTTGTAAAGGGCATAGTCCTCGGTCGCAAGAAAGTCCTTGTCCTTTGACATATCCAGCAATCTGGAAGTATTTTCCGTTATCGGGATCTCGTCCCCGGCATAGACGCGGTAAGACGAGAGGAATATGTAGTGATCGGTGTTTTGAAGCAGGATATCATATCTCTCCGTGAACTCTTCCGTTGAATAGAGCATAAAATCGACGATCACAGCAAATTTTTCCTTCAGGAGCTCTTTCAGATGCTCCTTGCATTTCGCATTCCCCTTGACATATGAAATCTGCGGATGCGCGGATACGGCCCCGTCAAGAGAGACCACACAAACTTCATATCCCATGGATGCGAGTTCCGGAACCAAATACACGCCCATCGCTCCGGTACCGCCAAGCACCAATGCCTTACGACGGTTTTGTTTTTTGGTTTTCATCGTTTTATCTTCTTAGCTCCATTATTTTAATTGATTGTTTTTTCGCTTTCCTGCCTTATCTGATTTTGCTCCAGTCGAAGACAATGCCCAGCGGTAGATTCTTTGTTTCGGCGAGACGCGTGTAAACATCATGTGCGGCTTCCGGGGAAACGATTTCCGAGATCAGCGGACGGGGCTGCAGTTTTCCGGCGGCAACAAGCTTCAAAAACGTGCGATAGTCGTCATGCTCGGTCCAGCGGCCTGGTGCGGATTCCTGCTTTCCTCGGGTAAAAGTATGAGCTCCGATCAGGGTAACGCCACGCCTGTGCACATACTTGTAAAAATCGATCGGCACATCGGAAATCCGAGTACACCCCAGCAAGGAGATACGACCTTCCCAGGCAATATATTCCAACGCCTGCTGCAGGGCGATTGCCGAACCAGTCGCCTCGACGACCGCATTCGGCCCATTGCCGCAGGTCGCGGCTTTGACCTTTTCCACAAAATCTTCTTCATCGGGCGAAAACGCGGCAGAGGCGCCAAATTCCAATGCCAGTTTGCGACGGGCGGGATCAAAATCAGATACGACTACAGGAATAGCCCCCGATAAGTTCGCAATCTGCAAGGCGAATACACCGAGCATCCCCATTCCGGCTATCATCACCGACTCTCCCAGCTCGATTTTCAGTTTACGCACGCCCAGGAAGGAAAAAGATGCGATATTCGCAAAAGCCGCGTCAAGCATATCAATGGAGTCATCTTCGATTTTTAGAACGGTTTGCGCCTTCTTAATCGTGTGAGAACGGTGTCCGCCCCAGGTGATGATTACACGGTCACCTATTTTCAGGTTTGTAACGTCTTTCCCCGCCGAGATTACCCGCCCAGCACCGCAATAACCGGGAATAAACGGGAAACCGTTTACATCGGCAACAGTATTGGGTAAATTGATCAGATTAGCCCGTTCCGTTCCGGCGCTGACCACGCTGTAATCGCTTTCCAGCAATACCTCGTCGGCGACCGGCTCCGGAACTTCGCATTCCTTCAGCACGGCGTTGCCGCAGGATTCAAAAACCACATAATTCCCAGTCATAATATCAGCCTTTCTGTTGCAATCCCTCACTTGACTATAACGTCAATAATTTCTGCCGGCAACCTCCCGTCTGCACTATTATTGAAAAGATTGATGGAAGGAATATTGAATTTCAGCAAAAAACGCAATATGTTGAAACAAAATCAAAACAGAAGGAATTTTTCAATGAAGATCCAAGAAATTGCGAAATTAGCGGAAGTCTCCCCGGCCACAGTGTCACGGGTATTCAGCTATCACCCCAATATCAGGCCTGAGATTAGGGAACACGTTTTTGCTATCGCCAGAAAACACGGCTATCATCCTCGTCTTTCTTCCAAACAACGCAATGTAGTGATTATTCTTCCAGGAGAAGCTATCTATCCGATCCGCAATTGCCTGGAAATGGTAATGATGGCGTTGACCTTCGTCCTGCCGAAACGCGGTTTCCGTATCGAGGTGCTGCCCCAGGACAATATTGAACGCCTTAACAGTATCCAATTCTGCGGTGCAGTGGCAATCGGAGCAGAGCCTAATAATTTTCAAAAATGGACCGACCGTTTCTCTGCACCCTTGGTACTGGTCGACCGGGAAGCTCCGAAAAATTCACGGGACATTTATTCGGTTCGTTCGGATGAAGCACAAGGGATGGACCTTGCCATTTCCCATCTGCACGAACGCGGCTGTAAAAAAATCGGCACCATCATCTATGGCGGAAGCGGCAACGGTGACGTCCGTCGTCAGGCAGTTGCCAAGGCCCTGACTTCCCGGGGGTTGCCGAATCAGGAAAATCTGATCCAACTTTGCAATGATAATGAATACGTCGAGACTATCGGCAAGATGCTCAAACTGGGAATCGATGCCTTGTTCTGTCCGGGGGGCAATGCCGGAATCGTTACAGCTTATGCTTTGTCCCTGTTTAACCAACGGATTCCGGACGATATCTCCCTGGTCACTTCTGAACACAAACTCTTTTCACATTACGCAACGCCACCCCAGACAACGATAACTCAGGACTATATTGGACTCGCGGAATTAGCAGCAAATGTCATCGAATCTTTTCCGGATAAGAAAACACGGATTCCCCAGGCAACCATGCTCCCCTACAGCCTGATATCCCGGGACAGTGTGGTTTGTATCTGATTAATACACGAATCTCTTTGGGGTATCATGAACAGCCTTTCTGAAAGAGGCGTTTTTTTGGGTCAATCGCGCCAAGGACAATATGACTTATGATGTCGTCCGTGAAATCAACGCATCCAAGGGAAGGGTAATAAGGGACGTGTCCATCCGGCAGACAGGTCAAAAAACATCTTCTGTCTGTTTCGGATAACGAGAGCGGCGACGATAGCGGTTGAGGATTCGAATTTACTCGTAATACGGAGCCAGTTTCAAAACGCCGCGTGAACCGCGTTGGGAGCGCAGGCGCGGCAGACGCCGTGGCGCATGCCGTGCCTCCGCCTCAACCCTTTGGGCGGCAAGCTCTTTTGGCTCGAATGCCACGCCGGAGCGGTCGGGGCAGACCATACAGGTATGCCCGC
>JAFGFR010000013.1 GCA_016930955.1 Victivallales bacterium
AAGGACGGGGTGTATCGAAGTGGAGTCCATCCTTGCTTCGGGCGACGTAGCCCCGGACATCATTTCGCAAGGTAAGGAAATACTGCCCCTGGCAACGGATGAGTGACGGTTCACACAAGCCGCGGGGTTCCGGCACGGTCATTTCTGTGCCGTGTTCCAGATATTCCAGCCGGGAACCGTCGAATGCACAACACAATACCGTTGCCGAACAGCGAACGTTCAAATCGTTCGAAATGTCCATGAAGTAGATGGGCAGCAAAATGTGTCCGTCATCAAGATCAAAACGTTGTGCGGTAAGTACCACCGTTGGCTGCGGATCCTCGTGCCCGGGGATCGCCCCCGCGCGCGCCTGAGCCCAGAACGTGCGGCCGTCAAATCCACTTCTCACAGCAACAGGCTCGATGTCAGCAATCATAAATCTTCACCTCCCGCGATATTTTATTTTACCTTCCGCAAAGCGCTACAAATCTGTCAGGAGTTTTTCCTGCGAGCCAAGAGTGTAGCTCCTGACTGTGGTATTGTCACGGGCACCAGTGGCGGTCGACGGCTTCCTTGGCCAAGCGGATATAGTGACGGCCCCGCTCGAAATCACCGAAGATTGTCCCTACCTCCCGTTGTGCAATCTCGAAGAGACAACCGCTTGCCGCCTCGCAGACCCCCTTGAAGTACGCGGTGATGGCCTTGTCGTTGAGCGGGCCGTCACATGTCACAAATTCTGCACGTGGCTTGCAATAATAGACGATCCGGCCGCCACGCAAGTACTCACCAATGCGGGGTTCATCGTTGAAAGGGGAGACTGATAGTTTGCGCAGTTTGGGCCATTTTGAAAGATAGCCCGGCCAGATGGCATCGACACGTTCGCAACACCCGTATGAGAGCAGTCCGAAGCGATTGACCAAGCGTTGCTGGTAGGGGAACACAAACTCTCCGAAGGCATCCGTCGAAACTGCTGTGGTTTCCTGAGACTCGAGGAAACCCCAACACTGTGTTGTGAGCGTTACCCTGTCGGTCGGCAGTTCGTCGGTGAAGGCGAAGGATTCCTGAGCCAAGGGGCTCAGACCGTTTGTCGGAAGCAACAGCTTCTCGTCCTCAAGGAAGTCGTAGTACTGCTCATAGACCTTGGTGGCCATGTCCATGGCGTGATGCACGATGTCCGGGCAGTCGAACATCGCCATATAATAGGCTTCCATGCCCATCAGGTGGACCAATGGGTTTGTCATTGCCCCCGGCAGGCTGTCCATGACCATGCGAATCGGCAGGATGTCACCCAGCACGTCCTCCAGCATTTCGCGTCGCCGTGCGGTCCCTTCCCGGTCGACCCCGAACGACCCGCCACGTAGCTTGTCAATCTCGGAGGCCAGGTCACTGATGACGGGGTTGATATGAAACCCCTGGGCGTTTGGCCCCTCAGCGTGAGTGATGCTGGGGCTGATTCCGAAAGGACGGACATGGGTGTGCCAACCCATGTCGAACGTAGGCGATACAGGGGTGTCGTCGTCAAACAGCTCGCGTCCGGTCAAGGTGCCGAGAAGAGAAGCCTCGATACTGCGAGCCTGCTCACCCTCGCATTGCAGGCGGGGGGTAATCACCTCGTGGCGGAAGTTTCCGAATAGCAAACGGACAGGCGGAGATGCGCGTCGCCCCTCCGCCTGGGCACGCCACTTTTCCAGAATAATTCCATTCTGGGGAGAATTCGCATAGTCGAGTTGAATCTGCGCCAGCCGTCTCAGAATCTCTTGATCCCCTGCTGAAATAATTTCCATCTCCTAATCCTTATTTGCTGGTATTTAGAGCCAGTTTCAAAACTCCGCGCTCCCGACGCAGTTCACGCGAAGCTCCAAAACTGACCCTGAAGTATGATAGCATCAAGTCTTTTAAAAACAAATTGAAGTGCGAAGCCCCGCAATCCCGGCGCATAGCCCCGTGTTCCCGGCAGAACGGCCGCGGGGTCCTGCCAGGTCGAACCTCCATCTCATTGCCGTCAGGAAGTGACCCTATGCCCAATTTGCGCATGTGGCGGGTTGATTTATTCCCCAAAGTGGCTAAGCTATAGGTGCAAGGGAAAAGTGTCATGATGCTGTGGAACTCGGTCTCGGTACGCTCAAGTCAGTAAATTGAAGAGGTCTTTTATGCTTAAATCCTTGACGACAGGTCTGACGTTCGGCATTACGTCCGCGGTGATAACGACTCTAGGTCTGATGACGGGGCTGCATTCCGGGACTCACTCGAGGGTTGCGGTCCTTGGTGGTATTCTGGCGATAGCGATAGCGGACTCGTTTTCCGACGCTCTGGGGATACATATCTCCGAGGAGGCGGAGGACGTGCATACACCTGGCCAGATATGGACGGCAACAGTCTCGACATTCTTGACTAAACTTGTCTTCGCGCTTTTATTTGCCATACCGGTATTTCTGCTGCCGTTGGAAAATGCGGTCATAGTTTGCCTATGCTGGGGTCTGACTTTGCTGGGGGTACTGAGCTATGTGATTGCCAGAAAGCAGAAGAGGAATCCCTTCCCGATAATATGCGAGCACATTTTAATCGCCTTGGTGGTTATCTTTCTCTCGCATGTGGTTGGGAAGTGGATCTCGGGGATGGATTAGGTGAAAGGAGGGGTATGAGACATTCTGTCTGCATGCGGCGTTTTTTTTTCTTTGCTGGGGCGTTGTTTTTTGTGCTGTCCTCTTTTGGCGGAGAGGACACATATGAGGGGGTCAGGTGGTACAGGGGAATAGTGCGTGTCAACACTGATGTCAGCTCGGGGACGAGGACTATCGAGGAGGTCGCGGGATTGGCGCAGGAGACGGGGTTGGATTTCGTGGTGTTCAGCGACCAGCTTCTTGTCAGATGCGAGTACGGGATCCCGCCTTTCCGCAGGGTCTTCAAGATACATTCGAGCAGGCCTTCTGTTTTGTCCCACGGGGTCGGTGAGTATCTGTCACGCATATCTTTGTTGAGGGATGCATATCCTGGGATGGTGTTCATCCCCGGCGCGGACATCGCGCCTCACTACTACTGGCACGGGGTTCCCTTTTCAGGTGATTTCGAGAGCCGCCGTTTTAGCCAGCAGCTTACGGTTTTCGGGCCGGCAGAGCCGTGTTTCTACGAGGGCATCCCTGTGATCCACAACGAAGCAGTGTCGTTTTCCATCGGGGAGTTTCTCAAGTTTCTTCCGTTGCTTCTGACGGTTTGGGGGCTTTTTCTTTTGAAGTTCGGCGGTGGCGAGCCCTACCGTGACTTGCAGGGCAACTCCTTCAGTTTCAGGCCGGTGCTGGGGAGGCGGATTTTTGGCTGTCTGCTTGCGGCTCTCGGCGTGGTGTGGACCTTGGACAACCGCCCTTTTTCCATAGGATCGCCGTTCGGCCAGTACGCGGATCATGGGAGTGCACCCTACCAGCATGTGATTGACCATGTGCGGATCCAAGAGCCTGACGCGGCTGTGTTCTGGTCGGCACCCGAGGCGGAGATGAGGATCGTGGTCGAAGGGGTGCAGATGCACTCGCTGCCCTATCTTGACGACGTGGCGCGCTCACGTGGGCATAACGGGTTCGCCGGCATCTATGGGGATGCCTACACTGCGCATCAGCCTGGAGGTCTTTGGGACAAAATGCTGCTGGAGTACTGTTCGGGTGAAAGGTCGGAGAGGCCGGTGGTGATAGGCGAGCTGGACTATCACGGCCACGACCGCGGGATTGACGTGATCCAGACGGTTGTGCAGACAGATGACTTCAGTGTCGCAGGGATAGTGGCGGCCATACGTCATGGCAGGTCCTATGCGCTGTCAAAACCTGGGGCAGGCGTGTTGAACATACACGAGGCCGTGCTTGTCCTTGGTGACCGCCGCGCGTCGCTTGGTGAGACGCTTTTGGTGGCCGGTGACGCTTCCGAAGGCGGGATGGTCTTGAGAATCCGGGGGGAGATAGAGTCTTGCGAGGAGTCTTTGCCTCCTGCTGACCTTACGGTGGTGGGGAACGGGGAGGGGGTGTATTTCAAGAGATTCCATGAGGCCGGGTTCGCCCTTGAGATACCTTTGTTGTTAGATTCTTGCGAGATCCGCAAAGGCTATGTCAGGTTCTGGATTGACTGCGGCAATGTCGGCAGGGTGATGTCGAATCCGATTTTTTATGCTCCAGAGCCTTTTGGCGCGAATGCCGCGCCGGAGCGGTCGGGACAGACCAAGCAGGTATGCCAGCTTCCGCATAGGCGTGGCCTCGCATCCAAAATGGCAAGCCGCGCCTGTCCGCGTGCGACGCACAGGCAGGCGGCCATGGATAGTGTTGAAACTGGCTCCCCAAGGATGTGAGGTGGCGGCATACCCGGAGTTTTGGGGCTTGCAGAGCAGTGTCAGACGTGCTAGATTCCGAGTATGTTGCAGGAGTTGTTTTTCATTTTGTGGGTCAATCGGGGAGCAGTGTTCACCCCGTGAATAAAAAAAGTAACTTTATCGGAAATATTGTCATGAAGATTTCAAGTCCATCCTTTCGGGTCGTCGGGGCGCTGATGTTGTTTCTGCTGCCCTTTGCGGCATGGTCGCAGCAGAGCGGGAAAATTGCCGTTGTCGATATGGAGAAGCTGTTCAAGGGCTATCACAAGACTGCTGTGAACAGCGCCAAGTTCAACAAGCAGGCGGAGGTGTTCAAGGAGTATGCCGACAAGCTTGCTGCGTCGCAGCTCAAGTTGGAGGAGGAGTTCAGGGTTTTGCGCGATGCCTCGCAGAACATTGCGCTTTCTGAGGTCGAGCGCGAGAACAAACGTCTGGCGGCGAGGGACAAGTACCGCCAGCTCGAGGCAAAGCAGGCCGAGCTTCAACAATACGACAAGGACAAGAGCGAGCAGCTCAAGGAGGAGTACGAGAAGATGCGCAAGGACCTGCTGACCGACATAAGGAAAAGCATTGCGAAATACGCTAAGCAGGAGGGTTATGTGATGGTTTTCGACTCGTCGGGGAACACGGCCAACGACATTCCGATAATATGTTTCTACCAGCCGGAGATGGACATCACGGATGTGGTGCTGGAGATAATCAACGAAGGAGCTAAGGCACAGTGATCAGCAAGACGTTCAGCCTGGGAGAGATAGCGGACAAGGTCGGCGGGGAGGTGTTGGGGGATGGCGGGTGCATGATATGCGGCATAGCTTCCATAGACGAGGCCTCGGCGGGTCAGATATCGTTTGTGGGCAATAAGAAATACGCTGCCATGGTGGCTGCGAGCGGGGCCTCGGCGGTGATTGTCGGCAGGGATTTCGACGTGTCTGCCGCAGGTTCTTGCTCGCTTGTGGTGTGCGACAGGCCCAACACTGCCTTTGCAACTGTGGTTTCGCTCTTCGCCCCTCCTGCTGTGGCGTTCCAGCCGGGTGTGCATCCTTCTGCAGTGGTATCGGAGTCTGCGGTTGTTGGCGATGGCTGCCATGTCGGTGCTTGTGCTGTTATTGGTGACAGGACGGTTGTTGGAGACAAGACTGTGGTTGGCGCTGGCACGGTGTTGGGCAGCGATGTCGTCATAGGCCGTGGCTGTCTTCTTTACCCGAACGTCTCGATAAGGGAGAGGTGCGTTGTGGGGGATCGTGTGATAGTCCATTGCGGGACGGTGATAGGCAGCGACGGTTTCGGATTCGAGGCGGGGCCGGAGGGGATTGTTAAAATACCTCAAGTGGGCATAGTTCAGGTGGACGATGATGTGGAGATAGGCGCGAACTGCACGATTGACCGTGCCAGATTCGGCAGGACATGGCTGAAGCGTGGCGTTAAGATAGACAATCTTGTGCAGGTGGCCCACAATGTCGAGGTTGGGGAATTTTCGATGCTGATAGGGCAGTCCGGTGTTGCTGGCAGTGCGAAGATCGGGCGCGGGGTGATTGTGGCGGCGCAGGCGGGGGTCAACGGGCATATCAGGATAGGCGACGGCGCGCAGGTTGCCGGGACATCTGGAGTTCTGAAGGATCTTCCGCCAGGAGCCAGGGTGGCGGGAACGCCTGCAGAACCCCAGAAGGAGTTCATGACCCGTTTTCTGCTTCCCAAGACCGTGGAGAAGCTCCGCGACAGGGTGGCGGCGCTGGAGAAGATCATCAGGGAAAGTTAATGACGCCGCAAATGCTGGGGATAAGTTGATGCTCTTCCCCGGGTTTGCGGCTGTCGGGAATTGTGCTAGGAGTGTGGCAGCATGGATAAGTCTCTGACCCCGCTTATAGCGGTGCTTGCAGCGGTGGTTTTTCTGACCGTGATAGTGCTGAACTCGGACTTGGCATCCAGGGAATTGGGTGGTTCGCCCGTGGTGGAGGAAAGGAAGGCCCACGAGGTCGGGATCATGCCTGCCGAGAGGAGTTTGATTTTGTCCCGTGATCCCGGACATGGCAGGGTGCAGACTATATTCCCGACCTCGAAGATGATGGCCAGGGTGGTCAAATTGCTGTCGGAGCAAAGGGAGGCAGAGGCCGAGGATGTTTTGCGCACAATACTTGTTTTGGAACCCGAGAACATGAAGGCCCTGTCTTTGCTCGGCGGGTTGCTTTACTATGCTGGAAGATACGAGGAGGCGGATTTCATTTTCAAAAGGCAGACCCAGATCAGTCCCTCCGCACATTTGGTTTACAATCGCCTTTCCTCAAGTCAGTGCAAACAAGGCAGATACGACGAGGCTGTCAAGTCAGGCGAGCTTGCGTTCTCGATGGATCCCGACTCTGCGGAGATAGCGTTGAATTTGGCCGGCCTGTATTCCCTTACCGGCAAGAAGGATATCGCCCTGATTCATTTCAAGAAGGCCTACGAAGGTTTCGGCAGCCTCATACTCCCCTTGTCCCACGACAGGGCGTTCGACAACATACGCGACACCCGGGAGTTCAGGGAGATCATGATTGCCGCGCAGTCTGAGTTGGACACTCACGGGGAGCCTGCGGAGATGGAATGAGCAGCATCAGGATACTTCCCGAGGACGTCAGCAACAGGATCGCCGCCGGCGAGGTCATCGAAAGGCCGGCATCGGTGCTCAAGGAGCTGATGGAGAACTCGATAGATGCCGGCGCCACGGTAATCTCGGCCGCCGTGGAGAGGGCTGGGAAAAAACTCATCTCGGTCTCCGACGACGGCGCGGGGATGAGCTCTGATGACGCACGGCTTTGTTTCGAGCCTCACGCGACCAGCAAGATATCGGCGCTCGAGGATATGGACAGCATCAGCACCATGGGTTTCCGTGGTGAGGCGTTGCCGAGCATAGCCTCCGTATCCAGGGTGCGCATGCGCACGAGGCTCCCGGGGGTGACAGAGGGTACCGAGGTGGTGATCGAGGGTGGGCGTGTAATTTTCTCGGGTCCAGTGGGCTGTGCCGCCGGGACGGAGTTCGCGGTGAGGGATATTTTTTTCAACACCCCGGCACGCAAAAAGTTTTTGAAGGGCGACCCGACGGAGGAGAAGCACCTTACAGACATGTTCTGCCAGATTGCCCTGGGCCATCCCCACATATCCTTTGATCTGACCATAGACGGTGTCAAGGCGATATCATCACCGGCCGGGAAAAGTCTGGTGCCCAGGATACAGTTGTTTCTTGGCAGGCAGATGAAGGACTCCCTGCTGCCCTTGAAATTCGAGAAGTCAGGGATACTGATCGAGGGCTACATAGCCAAGCATGGTGTGGCGAGGAAATACAGGCGTGAGCAGCGTATCTACATAAACCGGCGCCCGGTGGAGTCGCCGGCAGTGTATGCCGGCTTGAAGAACGGCTACGAGTCCACGGTGATGCGCGGACTGTTCCCGCCGGCGCTGCTTTTCATCGGCATGTCACCCGACAGAGTCGACTTCAATGTCCATCCGGCAAAAAGGGAAGTGCGTTTCAGGGAGCCGGCTCTGGTGTCCAATCTGGTTGCTGAAGCAGTAAGGGGGACGCTCAGGAAATCGGTCAGACCTTTGGTGTCGCTGCCTTCCAAACTGCCTCTCGACACCATCCTCTCCGGCGCAAGAGTGGACTATTCTCCGCCGGAGCAGACACAGCAGTCTCTTCCAGGCATCCCTTCGCCGGAGGATCCGCGTCTCCCGCCGCCTTCTTTCCTTCCTGAAATCACCCCCGAGATAGATCTGCCGGCACCGTGGGAGCCGCTGTCTCACCGTGAGTCTCTTTCGCCATCAGAGGATTTGCCTCAAGAACCGGTAGTGCCGTACGGGGATATCAAGATTCTCGCATTTCTGGATAGCTCTTACATTCTTGCCTCGGCGGAATCGGGGCTTTTGATAATTGACCAGCATGCAGCGCACGAAAGGATACTTTTCGAGCAGATTCTAGGCGGCCCGGAGAGCGTGAGTCTGTCGCAGAAACTATTGCTCCCCATCACTCTTGAGCTGCCGAAAAGCGAGATTCGTTTCATCGAGAAGAACGCGGACATCTTCTCCGAGCTGGGTTTCGACCTCGAGTCCTTCGGGAGCAACACGGTGATAATCCGTTCGGTCCCTCCCGTGCTGCCTTCCGAAGATAACGCAAAACTCTTCTCCGAGATCATCGCCGGCATCCTCGAAGACGAGAATTTCGTCAGAAAACCCGACAAGGCCGGCATAGCCAGAATAGCCTGCACCAGAGCTGTCAAGGCACACGACAGGCTGAGCGCCAAGGAGGCCGAGTCGCTTCTTAAACAGCTTCACAAGTGCAAGCTGCCCTACTCTTGCCCCCACGGCAGGCCAACGATCATAAGCATCTCGTACAAGGAACTCGAGAGGCGCTTCGGGAGGAAGTAAACAATTGACTCTGGGATCAATATGCCGCATAATATCCTCGCTGGCTTTGTTGCTGGCGTTCACCGTGTCATGCTCGACCTATCCTTTGGTCGTCAACCCGAGAACTGCAGATGCTCCTGCGGAAAATCTTTCTGATGAGCCTTATGATGTCTTCGTCATAGTCAGGGACTGGCATAGCGGGATACTGCTTCGCCGCGAGCTGCTGGGCGACAGGCTGCCGGATCTGTCGGACTTCTTCCCGGACAAGCCGATGCTCGAGTTTGGATGGGGCGACAACCTCTTCTACCGCGCCGAAGATACAACAACATGGCTCAAGATGCAGGCCATACTATGGCCGACTTCCACAGTGGTCATTGTGTCCGCTCTCGACACCCCCCCGCCAGCGGGAATTAACGACAGGGTATTCAGATTCGAATTGGATGAAAGCGCACTGCAGAGCCTGGCCGAGTTCCTCGACAGCAGCTTCTACAGGGACGAGTCGGGAAAGATTGTCCCGATCGAGCCGGGGCACTACCCGAACAGCCAGTTCTTCGCCGGACAAGACTCGTATCATCTCTTCAACACCTGCAACAAGTGGACTGCAAAGGCAATCAACAGCGCCGGAATCAAAATCCCCATAGCGTTTACAATCACTGCCAAGGATCTATTAAAACACCTAGAGTGAGTTGGGTAAACCCGTCTGCCAAGCGCTGGATGTTGAAGTTGATCCGCCGGCCGGTTTCGAACAAATTTTGGCTTAACCTTCATGCCTTATCACAAATTTACGGTTTTAATCACATTTTTTTCAATGACAGGCGGTAGTTAGAGTTATATAGTGATGACATAAATTTGATTTATGTGTTTTTTGGGATTAGAATTCAGGAGGTGTTGGATGAAGGGACCTAAGGTGACGGTGCTAGGTGCGGGGAGTTTGTTTTTCGGGCGTCAGGCGATTTGGCAGATGGCGCATTCGGAGCATTTGAACAGCGGGACACTGGCCTTGGTTGACACTAACCGAGCGCATTTGGCGATAATGGTTGAGCTGGCGCGAAATGTGGTGAAGCACACGAAGGTGAAGCTTAAGATCGAGAGCAGCACCAACCGCAAGGATGTCTTGAAGGGCTCTGACTTTGTTGTCCTGAGCTTTGCGGACAAGTCCGTGAGGAACCGCGGGATTGACTGTGGGGTCTCCGAGCGGCTGGGCGGCATCAGGATGTGCTCGGGGGACACGATAGGCCCCGGGGGGATTTTCCGCACCTTGCGTGAGCTTCCGCATATCATCGAGTGCTGCCGGGACATCGAGAAGCTTTGCCCCGAGGCGTGGGTAATCAATTATATCAACCCTACGGCCGCCAACGGGATAGGGATCAGGCTTTTCGCGCCGAAGCTCAAGTCCTTTGCGCTGTGTGACGGGCTGCACATGCCGCACGTCAAGGACCACTACGCGCAGAGGGCCGGGATCGTTCCGGCGGGCAAGGTCTTGAGCGTAAAGCAGTCAGAGGACTTCGACTTCCGCATAGCTGGGCCGAACCATTTCACATGGCTGGTGAAGGCCGCCTACAAGGGCAGGGACGTGACCCCGAAAATTGCGGCGGAGCTGAGGGAGAACGCGGCGAAGGAGACCGACGGGCTCGACACGGGAGCCAAGGCCGCGTTCAACCAGACTATCACCTACGAGCTGTACAAGGCCTTCGGATGTATCCCGACCTGCACGGGTCACACGAAGGAATACGTGAGATTCTGGCAGGGCCGCGGTGTCCACGAGAGCCCGATAGGGAGGCTGAAGCTCTGGGAGACCGACGAAAGGTACGAGAGGCACTGGGAGATGTGGAACCAGATCGCGGAGTTCAATCTTGGCACACGGCCGATGTCGGAGTTCATGGAGATCACCAAGCCGGACCATGCCACCGACATAATCGAGACCATGTGGGCAGGACTGAACAAGCCGTTCTTCATAAACACGGCGAACGGGGATGCCGTGCCTAACATGCCTTCCGATGCATTTCTAGAGATGCTCTGCGACCTTTCGATGGACAAGGTTTTGCCTCGCAATGTCGGCGACGCCCCGGTTGGGTTGCGCGGGCTTTGGCAGCAAGTGCTCGACTCCCACGAATTGACAGCCAGAGCCGCGATAGAATGCGATCGCGAGCTGCTCTACAGGGCATTCAACACCGACCCGTTGACTGTCAGTTTGGAGGACAACGCCGCGATCATCGAGGAGCTGCTGAGGCTCGAGAAGGATTTCCTGCCGGCAAAATGGTTCAAGCGCTAGCAGCCTGCCGGATTTGTCCGGCAGACTGATAGTAAGAGAGCCAGAGGCAGTCGGAGGGATCGGCGTCAATGGCATACGAGCCAATTTCAAAACTACCCGTGGCCGCGCGGCCTGCTATTTTGGATGCGAGGCCACGCCGATGCGGGAGCGGGCATACCTGTATG
>JAFGFR010000168.1 GCA_016930955.1 Victivallales bacterium
GCGTATTTCTCGGCCATCGCCGCCGCGCGTTCGGGAATGATGTCGCAAAGGCAGGCCACCTCGGAATTATCGTGGCTTGCAATTGCCTCGATATGTGACGGTGCGATGACTCCACACCCCACTACCGCGAATCTTAGCTTCTTCATACTCCTCTTTCATGCGTGAACACTGAATTTTGAAATTGGCTCTACAGTCGGGACCAAGGTTAATCTACATACACGAGAAACATAATCAAATCCCAAAGCCCCCTCGATGATGAATTATTTAAGGGAAAAGGGAATACCGGACAAATTCTGCACAGGGAGGCCACGCCGACGAGTAAGTGGGCATAGCGTCTTGTTATGTCCCGACCGCTCGGGTGTGGCATTCGCGCCAAAAAACCATGCGCTCACAACGCGGTTCACTCGGAGTTTTGAAACTGGCTCTGGAGATGCAAATAACTGAATTCAACTAAGGTACACTTTTGCGGTTGACCTCAATGACGGCAGGTAAAATGTGTGTTGGAAATGCTTGCTGATTTGCGGATTCAGGACACTAGTTTCGGGTTCAGCTTCAGCTCGGCGACGATTCCGGTGGCAAGTGTCATGAACTCGAAATGCTCACGGACGAGGCTGAAGCTGTCGTTTTGCGAGAATATCCTCGGCTCAAACAGATTCTTGAGGCACCACAGGGCCACGAATATCTTTCGCCCGGTAAAGGCCACGAAAATGTTGCCGCCTGTTATCCCCTTGGCCTTGCGATGGTACAAGGCCAGCCGCTCCATCATACTGGTGGTCAATATGTATCTGGCCTCGATTTGGTCACTGCCGTAAACGACGAAGAGCTTCTCGAATTCCGGATCCTCGAGCTGTATGAGCTGACCTGATCTGGCAATGTTTAACTTCTGAAGCATCCTGCCGAGAAAGCCGAATGCCTTCTCGGCGAGATCAGGAAGCACCACGGTAGTGCCGTGGAAATTCCTGTTGAAGTCCGCGACGAGAAAAAGCCCCTTGAAGATAGTGTGCCATTGGGTCTGCCTGCGACCCTTGCTGTCAGTCGTCTGGGTCTTGTACTCGGAGTGTACCTCGGAGAACTCGATGTTGGTGTTGTCAATTCTGCCCCTGACAAGATCCTCGCCGCGGTAACGGTCGGGCTGCTTGTTGAAAAGCGTGCTCTGCATGTAGGTGCCCTGCGGTATGAACCCCGTGGGTGCGTATTCAAGACTGGGGTCTATGAACTTGACGATGCCGCCGATGACCCTGTGCTTGAACTCATGTTTGAATTTTTTAAGGTCGGAGTGCAAGCAGGTGAAGTAGCAGATGACAGCAAGCACAGCACAGGCGATAAAGGAGGCCACCATCCCGATCGGCCCGAGAAAAAAACCCAGGGCGGTTCCGACAAGCGCCAGAATCCCGCAGACTGCCCCGATCGTCAGCATCTTGCGGCACAAGCCGCGTCTGATGCCCTCGAGCTCCTCCAATGTCCCTTTCAGGTCGGAGTGGAAAAAAGCCCTCAGCTCCTCAGGCGACTTCATTTGTCATCCGAAAGCTTCTTTTTCTTTCCCGACTTTTTCCCTCTTTTCTTCCCGTCCTTCTTTTTGGCCTCTTTATTTTTTTCGGCGACCTTCTTGGCTTTGTCGGACTTGTCCTTGTCTGCCTCCGGTTCCGCAGTTCCGGTGACAGCCGCATCACCGATGTCCTCCGCAGGCTCCTCCGGGTCGCCGTCTAGAGAGTCCGCAATCTCATCCTTCGCCTTCTTGAACTCCCGTATGCCCTTGCCAAGCCCGCGGGCGACCTCGGGAATCTTCCTGCCACCGAAAAACAGCAGTGCCAGCACAAAAATCACCAGCAGTTCCTGATAGCCCAGCATGATCCCAAACCTCCTATTTATCGTTGACCGTCTGAAATTGACCCCGTAATCCTGATAATATAGTATGTCCAACGTGCATTGCAAGCCTGCATGAAGTCCGCCTGGCCATTTCTATTTCCGGCTCTTTAGATTGACCACCAGATGTTTGTCAACGCCCGGTCGGGCGATAAAACTGAGTTCCTCGTCGCAACACCCTTCGCGGCGGATAGTGATTTTATGGGCACCGGGAGCAAGTTCCATCCCACGGGAATAATCCAATTCACCATCGTCCAGAGAAATGTCGGCATCGGGATAATTAACTTCAATAAAAAGATGGCTTTTTACGTCTTTGGATTCAAGGTCTCGGCTTTTGCCGGGAAGGTTTGTTGGTTTTAGCTCCCTGGACGGGGCTTTTCTGTTTGGGGAAGTCTCTACGGTTCCATCCCTTCGTGGCAGGGCTGGCCCGGGGCCACCGGTTTTCAGGGCAATTATCTTTAATTTCCGATAGGGATGCCCCCCCGTCTGCCAATGGTATTCAGCATCCACATATTCATCTTTGTACCGGGCGTAAGCATTCCCTCCACCTCCTTGCGTTGACATCATCATCCCTTCCCACTCCGGTTTCTCATCCCCGGTCAATTTATGCCAATATTCATTCATGAAATTGGAGACCGCCCCGACAAACACCCCTTTTTTAAGGCTATATAGAGTCTGACCGGTAATCCGTTTGACATTGCCTTCGCTATCGACATGAAGCACCACCGAACGAATAAATTCTTTCAACTCCGCTTCGCCGTGCTCGTTGATGTAGTGATATTCGGTCAGGCCAGCTTCCCCAGGCTTCTGCTCTTTCCGCAGATCAAGCCTGTCAACCAAATGTCTATCCAATCTTTCAAAGGTACCGATGACACAATCGTCGGACATGCCGAATTCGTTGCTTTTTTGCTTCGCAGCCGCGGGGAACTTATCGATTAATTCAGGATCCACAAAATAAACATACCCCGCAACCCCCAAGACAATAAGCACTAAAACCAACAAAAACACCTTCATCATTTCCCTCTCATTTCCATGTCCTTTGTGAAAAACAAAAACACCTCATCGGAGGCCACACGCAATATAGGGCGCTGTGACAAATATTTCAATCTGGCTTTGAAGGCAATTCTAGTGAGCCGATTTCAAAACCCCGCCGATTATCAGGCTTCCCCGCAGTTTTCGGCCTCCGATGTGGCACAGACCCCGATGTGGTGTATATTTTATAGAGGAGCCAGTTTCAAAACTCCGCGTGAACCGCGTTGGGAGCGCATGCCGTGTCTCCGCCCAACCCTTTGGGCGGCCACGGGTGGTTTTGAAATTGGCTCAGGCTCAGAAGGCAACAGTTATGCAATGCGGCATCTGGCGGTGTCCGTGGAGGAGGGACAGTTTCACAACATGAGATATTTCTTTATCGCGATAGTTTACTTGGGCTTGTTTTTCACTGCAGGCATCGTGGCGGAGGAAAATGGCCAGGGCAAAACCATGGTGAACGAGGAGGGCGACGACGGACTGCTCTCCCCGGACGAGTTCAGCAAGGCCTTCTCAAAACCTTTGTACAAAGGCAAGCCCCGCAGCGGGGAAGGGGGAGACGACCCTGATGATCCTGAGCTTCCATACAGGAAAAATTATCTGGGGAAGCCCCCTTTCTCCAATGGGGGATACGACGGGAAACAGGCTCCTCCTGACTCCCTGGCCGCATCCATCAACAAGCTGCACGACTATTTCTGGCTTCCGCGCTGGCATTTCATCGGGAAGGGGGAGGTTTATCTTCCCGACGCATCCATGTCCGGGGACTCGAGCATGCTTGCGATCGCTGAGAATGTCCCCGAAAGTCCCGGATCAAAAGGATCCATGCTCATTTTCATCAACACATACAACTGGACAATATCACGCGTCCACTATTACCCGGGGAGGCTCCTCAACAGAGTCTTTTTCATCCCGAACAGTCCTTCAGTCCTGGTCTGGGAAGATGTCCAGAAGGGAATGAACATCCGCAAGCTGCACAAGATAGGCATATCCTCCGGCGAGATAGAAGACTCATCGAAAGACATCCCTGATCCACTCGGCTCTTTGGCCATGGCTCCGTCGGGGGAACGCATATTCCTTAAGACCCTGAACAAGGAGACCGATCTGTATGTCTTCGATGCCGGCAACCTTGGACTGAAACCTCAAAAACGCGACTGCGGCGTGGATGCCGGTTTTCTTCTTGTCTGTCCTGACCGGCTTGCGGTTATCGGGCAAAGTCGGGTCATCGATCTTTCCATCGGCCAATTGCAGAAAACAGGCGAGACGGAGAATCCTTCGGGAAGTATCCCCGACAGCGCCGTCTGCGCAGGGGAAGGGAGCCTGGCCATTGCCTCGTATATGGGGACGGTATATCTACTGCATCATGGACAGGCGAAGCTGCTTGACAGGATGGCTGGGAAGGGGATGTTCTACAAGGCCGACAGCAACACGCTGGCCTTCGAGGTCTTCAAGAATCGCGAGATACGTTTCGTGAATCTTTCGGACTTCTCGGAGATTCAAGGTGTCGAGCCCCCCAGGATCAAGCCTCCCACTTCAGGCGCGGCGGTGCTGTTGTCATATCTGGAGCATCTTGATAGATATATGCTTCTGGACTCCTCCGGCAACCTTTGCCTCTATCATAAACCCGGGAAAAAATGGCGCAAGGATCTGATTTTTTCAGCACAGAGGACAGTCGAGTAGCACATGATCGGGATTTTCCAGTATTTGGGCTCGGCGTTTCTTGGCTGGAGTCTCGGGGCGAACGACTCGGCGAATGTATTTGGCACCGCCGTGAGCTCCCGGATGATATCATACAGACGCGCAGTGATTTTATCAGCGGTCTTCATCATCCTGGGAGCTCTCCTGCAAGGCCGTGCCGGCATAATAACCCTCAGTGAGGACCTTAAGGTGACCCGGCAGGCTACAGCATCGGAAAATCTCGGCGAGCCGGGGAAAAGAATGCTCAAGGCTGCAGTGGTCGCCTCTTTCGCCGCCGCGCTAGCCGTGACGGTCATGACTATACTCAAAATCCCCGTGTCGACCTCGCAGGCCGTTGTCGGGGCGATAATAGGGGTGGGACTCATCCAGCACAACGTGAACATGCAGGGGCTCGGCAAGGTTGTGGTCTGTTGGCTGGGCACACCTGTGGGCGGGGTGCTTTTCACCTTTATCTTTTATTTTGTCGGGAGAGCGGTTTTGAAAATATGGAGGCCTTCGGTCTTTGCGCTCGACCCTGTGCTCAGGACATTGCTGATCGTCTTCGGCTGCTACGGCGCCTACGCCCTTGGCGCGAACAACGTGGCGAATGTTTCGGCAATGTTCGTCGGGGAGAACATGCTCAGTGTTCATCAAGCTGCAGTTTTCGGGTCGCTTGCGATCGCCTCCGGTGCCCTGACTTTCAGCAGCCCCGTGATGAAGACCGTGGGAAAGTCCATTGTCGAGCTCGATGCTTTCTCCGGGCTGGTATGCGTCAGC
>JAFGFR010000169.1 GCA_016930955.1 Victivallales bacterium
AACCGTGAACCGTGAACTGTGAACCGTGAACCGTGAACCGTGAACCGTGAACCGTGAACTGTGAACCGTGAACCGACAACAGGTGTCAGATGTCAGAAAAATATCTAAATCCGAATTTTCAAACCCTAAACAAATCCGAAATCCGAATCTCAAATTTCCAAAACAACTGGCGGCTTGCCGTCTTTGGGCTGCGGCGCTGGCCTGCCAGCACCGCTTTCACTCCTGCATCTTGAATATCGGTTGCAGGTTGCTCGCAACAGGGTTACCGGTATTCGGCAATCGGTTGAGGAGAGCGGCGACGAGAACGGATTACGGGTGAATTCGAATCGTCAACAGCTATCGTCGCCGCTATCGTTATCCGAAACAGACAAAATCACAATATCGGGGTGAATAGTGCGCAGATGTTCTCGGCGAGCTGGACGGGGATGCTTTTGCCCAACACATCCTCCATGGGAATTTCTTTGGATTCCGAGATTTCCTTGGCGAACTGGTTGCGGAGCTGCTCGACAAACCTACCCTTCTCGACCACGAAGTCAAGCTCGTAGTTCAACTTGAAGCTCCTGACATCGCAGTTGCTCGAGCCCATCTTCGCCCACTGACCGTCAACCAGCAGCGCCTTGGCATGCAGAAATGCACCCCTCTTCTCGAATATCCTGACACCTGCCTCCAGCAGAGGCCTGTAGAGGCTGCGGCTGGCCATCTTTATATACCAATGGTTGTTCTTCTCGGGCACGATGATCTTGATCTCGACTCCTCTCGCCGCGTTTGCGCAGAGAAGCTTGCAGAACGCCTTGTCGGGGACAAAGTACGGTGTCATGAGCTGCACATCCCTCTTTGCAGTCATGATCGCTGTCGTGTAGACCTTGTCAACCGCCTCGTACTCCTGCCCGGGGCCGGAGGCGACAAGGCGGATCACCGATTCCCCCTGGATTGTCAATGCTGGAAAGTACTCGGCCTTGAGCAATGACGAAGGTGCCATCTTCGTCACATAGTGCCAGTCCCTCAGGAAAGAGAACTGCAGCTCGCCGACGACCGGCCCCCTGACACGGCAGTGAAGATCATGGATATAGTGGTCCTTCCGGGCTGTCCTCTCGATATTGTCGCCGCTGATGTTTATCCCGCCTATAAAGGCCTCCTTGCCGTCAACCACAAGCAGTTTTCTGTGGTTGCGCAACTGTATGCTCCATGGCCGGAACTGCATGAAGGGCCTTACCTCGAAGTGCTTGCTGCTCCCCACGATATTCGGGAGGAAGAAAGTCATGAAGGACCGCATGCTGCCGAAACGGTCGTAGAGAACCTTAACCTCCACGCCCTCTTCTGCCTTTTCCCTGAGAAGTTTGAAAAGTGTCTTGCCGAACTTGTCATTCATTATTATGTAGGACTGCAGATGCACGCTGCTTTTAGCCTTTCGGATGGCTGAGAGCATCTCCGGGTATGCCTGGGTACCATCGAGGAGAAGCTCCGCCTGGTTGCCGATAAGCGGGACAGTGTCCGGGAGGAGCCGGTCGAGCATCTTGCAGTATTCCGGATAGGCCTCCCCGCCTGTGGTGAAATAGTTGTATTTGCTTTGCCTGCGGGCATATTTCGACAGTATTCTGCTGGCATTTCCGGTATCTTTCTCGGCGTTTTCGCCGGGATCCGTCCTCTTAGCAAGCTCCTTGCGGATTGAATCGTTCGCCGACTGGATGTTAAGACCCCGCGTCTTGATCCTGTTTATACCGAAGAAAAGATACAGCACAAGTCCGACAATAGGGGTGAAGAAGATCATCAGCAACCACATCACGGCGCTGACAGGCTCGTCGTGTTTGTTGAGTATGATATGCACCGCAGTGACGATGTTCACGGCCATCACCACGAGGGTGAAGTACGAGATGTACATGTAGTCCGGGCGTATGACAACTGTGCTGTCCATGCTTTCTTCCTTAACTATGTACCCGGCGCTATGCGCAGTGCCTCGAGCATCACGCCCTCTGGCGGTCTCTGCCCGGTCCAAATCTCGAAGGACTTCTCGCCCTGCTTTGCCAGCATGCGCTCGCCACCGGCGCGACGGCAACCCCTCCTCGCCGCAGCCGACAGGAAGGCGGTCCTCCTGTAGATCGTGTCGAACATGCATATCCCCGGGCGCATAAGGTCCTCGTCCAGCGGCGAAGGATCGCCGTCTTTCAAACCCAGCGAGGTGGCCTGCACCACAACGTCCGTCGAATCCAGCAGCATGCCTAGTTTAATCTTGTCCGCCAGGTCGGCGAAATCCACATCCACACTCGGGAAATGCCCGGCCAGAAAGCCCGCCAGGACACTTGCCTTCTCGACCGTGCGGTTCACTATGGACACCCCCCCGCAGCCGGTTCTCAGCAGATAATGTGCGACTGCGTGGACGGTGCCCCCGCAACCGAGGAACAAGACTTTTTTCCCACGCAGATCCATACCGAATTCCTCCTCCAGCGCCGAGGCGAGGCCATAGCCGTCAGTCGAGTCCCCGTGGAGCCGCCCGTCTGTGTTCTTGACGGTGTTCACACTTCCAGTCTCACGGCATTCCGGGGAAATCTCGTCCAAGAACGGTATCACATGCTCCTTGTGGGGCACCGTGACGTTGAAGCCGTCAAGCGTTTCACGTGATCGCTCGATAAAATCTGGAAGGCTTCCCGCCTTCACATGGACTGCAGAGTATTCTGCATCCAGCCCGAGCGCGGCGAAGGCGGCGTTATGCATCGCCGGGGACTTCGAGTGCCCCACCGGGTCGCCTATCACCACATAACGTCTTTTATTTCCATTCTTCAAGACCAAACCCTCTTCCAAAAACAGCCTCTCAGTCAACACCGCATGCACCTAGGGCATACTTGCCCCTAATCTACATTGCAAAGCGCCATCTGCAATGCCACGGCAGGGCACATCTAGGTTTTTCCGACTTGTCGCCCGGCTCCAAGAAACATCCTCTCGAACGTCAAACGCGTATGAAGCCGCGAAATCCGCAGATTGTCGGAGAATGTGCGGAAATGCGAGATTCGCACGCCTTTCTTGGGGTAGTGGACAGATATGTTGACGTTTTTCACATCCATGCCCATCCATATGCCCCTCACGAGTATCTCTGTCTCGAAATCGTAATGCCCCGAGAGGCATCTGACGTTTCTGATCAGCTCGCCTGGGTAGGCTCTGAACCCGCTCTGCGAGTCGTGCACCTCGCGCCCGGTCTGCCACTTGATCCAGAAATTCGAGAATCCCCTCCCGAACTTGCTTTTCCCCGGGACATTCGAGCTGCCGAAGTCCCGGGTGCCCAGCACTATAGTCCTGCCATCAGGAGAGATATGCGGCAGAAAAATCTGTATGTCCTCAGGATTGTGCTGCCCGTCGGCGTCGAGCGTAATCGCATATTTGCAGCCACGGCCGGCGACATATTCGAAACCCGTCCTCAGGGCATGGCCCTTGCCCATGTTCCTGGAATGCGACACAACCTCTGCTCCGGTGCCCGACAACAGATCCGCCACAACGGCATCAGTCGAGCCGTCGTCAACCACCAGAACTCTCGGGCAGTTCTCCAGCGTCTTGCATACCACCTGCCGCAATTCCACCGCATGGTTGTACACGGGGATGATCGTCCAGATATACTCGGGAGCCAATTTCATCGCACATCCTTTCGAATGGGATTTCCCGCCATGGCATGAATCGCACTCTTAAGCGCGTAAAAGTCAGTCTCCGGGGCAAGCCCTGGAAACTGTATTTCGTCCGACGGATCACCTCCAGAACGAAGCAACAGGAGAACCGCTTCGGCATCGGTCTCGCCTCCTTCACCCAAGCCGACAAGAAAATACCCATCTCTATCCCCGCATTCGCACCCCTTGCGAATCTCGCAAGTGTCGGATACCGCGTCGAGAAGAGCTCCTAGAGGTCGTCCGGGATCCGAGATGAAGACAAGCGGCCCCGTCAGGCCGAAGTGCACGGAAGCCTCGCCCAGAGGGCTTGTGGGCAAGGTGTACAAGAACAAGTTCGCCCTGCCAGCCGTGCCCCCGAAGTCAAGAAAATCACGGTAATATTTCAAATCGGACGACATGCAGCCCCCGACCCAATTAAAGAACACAGGCATGTCGAGCTTGTCTTCGGAAGGATAGAGCCCTGCGCCTGTGAGCGCGCAGGCCACAGCCTCGCAAACGGCACGGCTGGCGGCATCCAGCCTGCCGAGATTCCTGAACGGCTTGCGGAAGACACCAGCCTCCTCAGGACCACGAGGCACAGCGGGGATGCCGCCCACGCTCCCCTTCAAACTCCAGCCAACAGACACTGTACAATACTGGCTTGCCATGGGAGTCAACCAATCACTTGATTTTTCTGCGAGGTGCTAATAAACCTAAATAAAGCAGTTGCCGCTAAAAAAGATGCCCGCATGAAACTAACCGCATTGTATCGGGTTTGCAAGCTGATCCTGAAAAATTTGATCCCGGACACAGGCGAGTGCGCTACATGATGTCTGAGCCGATTTCAAAACTTTGCGTGAACCGCATTGTGAGCGCACGCGGCGGAGTGGGGTGAAATGGCTCTTCAATTATTTCCCGGTGTTGTCGAGCTCTGACCTTACGAGGAGGGCGCGCTGCAACGCCTCCTCAGAGTCGGTAGTGTCAATGTTGGACGTGCTGTATGACATACGGGAATATATATGGAAGACCGCGAGGGTGTTCTTAGACAGCTGCATACTTACCTTGCTCAGCGAGGCCCCGTAGTCGAAGAGCTCCATTTTGCGGGAGTTCGGGTATCCGGCAAGCTCGAGCATGTTCCTTATGGCGCTGTAGCATACTTTGACGCATTCCTCCGGGGAGGACTTGAGGTGGCTGATGGCATCGTCGAACAAGTTCTCGCATCGTCTGCGACTGACTGTCCTTCTGGCTGCGTCGGCAAAGCTCCTTGCAATAATGTAAACCGGATATGCGGCTGCAGCCGCGAGCAGCAAGGCCACTCCCTCCATGCCGGTGAGAAAGCGAAACAGTCTTTTCAATGCCGAGGTTATGGCGGCGAAGAAAGCCTTCATGTTCCTCTTGAAGCTGTTGACTGCGGGACCGAGGGCGGATTTATCGCCAAGCATCTTTTCCCTGATGCCCAAAACAGTGTTTTTCAATTCCAGCCCGTCGGCGGGAATCTTGGTCAGCAGCGAGTCCATGGCAGAGGAGTGGTTATTCTGCGAATTTCGCACATGCTCCAGAAGGTTATTGTCCAATGATCTAGTGAGATACAGCGATGCCTGCCTTTGTGTCCTCTGCGCCGTCTCGGGCGTGCGGATGCGCCATTCATCCCCGAAGGGGTCCTTGAGCATGCCTATACCCCGGGGAGTGGTCCTTGATGGCACTGCGGACTGGGGAGTCGCATCGAAGGTCAGCCAGCCCTTGCCCTCGATAAATATCTGTGTCCATGCATGGGCGTGGTACTCGTAAACCTCGAACTCCCGGGAGATGAGGTTGAAGTTCCCTGGAGAGAATCCGGTGGCCACTCTCGAAGGAAGTCCTGCGAGTCTCGCGAGAACGGCCATTGCACAGGCGAAGTACTCGCAATGCCCCGAGCGCAGCTCGAATATCATGAAATCCGCACCCTCTGCATCGGGGGGGAGTCTTTTCTCGGGGGTCAGGGTGTAGGAGAAACTGCTGCGGAGGTAGTCACGTATCCTGACGGCCTTGTCCATATCCGAGGCGGCACCTGCGGTAACCTCAGCTGCCTTATCATGCAAGCGGGACGATATCCTGCCCTCGGGGAGTTTGAGATAGTGCCCCCTGTCAAGCGATTCCCACCACAGCTGCCCGCTGTCGGTGGCCGGCAGTCCAGAGAAAGGCACCAGAGACACCACATGGTAGATAAAAGGCAGGTTGGGGACAAAGCCCTTGTCGCCAAGCCTTATTCCATGGAAGCTTTGATCCATGAATTTGAACGGATAGTTGTTGGCGGTGCAGAAAGAAGGCATGAAGGCGCAGAAGAGGCTTTTCGACATCCATTTTCTAATCTCGAACTCCTGACGTATGAAAATATAAAGCTTTTGCGTGTCCCATGAGGATTCGAAAACCTGCCCTTTTATCTCGCCGCTGGTCTTCCACGAGTCCCCGTTGTATTCGTCGTACAGTGCTGCGAGCCAGTAGAGCTTGCTGTCGCAACGTACCTTGAAGACCAGCTCATCGCCGGGAGTGGAAGATCCTGAGCCGTCGAGACTGAAACCCTTCTCCGCGGTCAGGGCAGACACCGGCATCTGGCTGTGTTCTGACACGGCCGATGGGTTTTGACCTGAAGCTTGCCGCCTCCCGGTCGGGTCGGAGATCACCCTCGATGTCTCAAACCAGTCACTTAGCCCCGAAGGATCCAGATTGCCCTTTGAAGTGAAATCAGATGCCACAAAACCGTGTGATGTGGCATCTTCGCCTGGAAGGAGTGCATAGAGCCCCACAGTAAACACGAACATCAGCAGCAGCTGCGGCAGCAGATAGCACCATGAGTAGCGCGACCCTCCAATATTTCCTGGGTTCTCCTGCGACCATCTGGACAACGCGTCGGTCCTTGACAAATAGAATATCATCGCGCCGAGCAGAGCCATGAAAGGCATGAGCATTATGAAGATACCCCGTGGATAAACCCCGCCGTAAACCAGCATGACGGCGCATACCAGCATAAAAAAGCCTCTGTCCTTCTTGTACAAAGTGAACCCGAAGGCATAACCTGCCAAGGCCAACGACTCTATGAGGAACCTGTCGGAAGGTATCCTTTCGGAAAAACGGTGTATAAGCCATGCCCCGGCGGCGACGGGGAAAACTATCTGCATTGTCGAACGGGTAATTTCCCGGCGGAAAAATTTTAGCAAGGGTAGCAGCGCGACTGGGAGTGCCAGGGACACCGCCACCAGCGTGACCACAGGGTCGCCGTGAAACCATAGCGCGGCCATTATCGAAAGGCTGTACATCAGGCAGTACAGCATATGCAGCAATATGGCCCTGGCATACTCCGGTCTGGAGCTCAGCCCGTACATGCAAGCGCGTCCTCCATGTCCATGCCCGAGAAAACAACCCTCGACACGAGGTTGGTATTATCCAAAAAGAAGGACCCTTCAGTGTCCAGCCCCCCTGCTTTCAGGCGAGCCTCGGCATCACTCGGGAAAAGTCTTTTCGGGGCATATATGCTTCTCACCTCGACACCTCGGTCGGCCAGCTCGCCGAGCATCCGGGACTCCCTGTCGCTGCATGTCATCGAAAGGCAGTAGAGCAAAGATCCCGGCTGGAACACATGGTAATTGGCCTCAAGCAGATCGGCCACGCATGTGCCGCAGGCGTTTATGTCGGCAAGCTCCCTCTGTATTCTCCTGCATACGCTGTATGCCGTGCCGGACAAGTACATCCCACCGTCGCCGCAGGAGCCCGATATAAATGTGATGTTGCAATACACTCCCGCCAAATGTCCCGCCAAGGTTGCGGCCAATGATATGATGAACTCGAAGTTGTTGTCAAGGGCATCCTCGCCGACCGCCCTGGCCTCGCTGTCGAGAAGAATCACTATACTGCTCACCGCATTTGCCTCGAACTCCTTGGTGACGATCTTGCGCCGCCGAGCGCTGGCCTTCCAGTGTATCAGCCTGAACGGGTCTCCGGTGCGATAGTCTCTCAGTCCGAATATCTCCTGCCCCTGGCCCGAGACCCCCAATGGCCGGCCATTGTGAAAAACCCTCGAGTGGTCGCGCAAATCCAAAGGGATCTGCGATATCCGCACTGATGCCGGGTAGATCACCAGCTCCGTCGGCAACTCGAACTTCCTGCTGGCCTTGAAAATCCCCATCGAGTCGCCGCCGACAAGCCATACTTCATTGAGCATATAAGTCCCTCTCCGGTGCAATGGCACGCTCCTTTCGACCCGTCTTTCCTCATTGGCTGCCAGCGGCCCGACTGCGAAATCGGTGTATGCATCCTGGGATACAAATGGCATCCGTTCCCTGACAATAACGCTCTGGCGAGGACGCCATGCAATGTTTCTCACAAGTAGCGGCAGCGCCATCCTCGACCCGCAGCACCCGTCATCCGAAGGCTCCCGGAAAACCCTCAGCCCAGAAACCGAGGTGACAGCGAAAATGAAACTCGCCCCAAGCGCCCCCGCAAACAACGCCGCCACCAAAGCGGTGGAAGGGTTGGCATTGACCATTGTGACAGCAAAGCTCGCTAGCGCCAGAAACACCAGAATCCATCCTCTTGCCGTCGGAGCCGGAATAAAGAGCCTCATAAAATGATCCCGGGGAAATTACATTGCCTGTGGAGTTTCAGGGCTGCCGCCTGTAAACATTTTCGGGCCCAAGGTCCGTCGAGTCGAGCACCTCGCGGATAACATCGTCGGTATCCCTCCACTTCACACGTGAACCGGGCTTGAGAAACACCCTGTGCGACAACACCGGCACCGCGATCTCGCGGATGTCGCGTGGGATCACATAGTCACGGCTGTAGTATGCCGCAAGGCTTTGCCCGATGCGCATCAGCGCAAGGGATGCCCTCGGGCTGCATCCCCCGGTAAGCGCCGGATGCTTGCGGGTGCCCTCGACTATCTCCACAATGTATTCCTTCAAGGCCTCCGAGACATGCACCTGCCTCACAAGGCACTGGCACTGCAATATATCCATGGCCTTGACCACATAGGAGATGTCATGTATGGGGTGCCGTTTGACTTGTGATGTGAGGATATCCTTTTCAATTTCCGGATTCGGATATCCGATTGAGATCCGCATGATGAAGCGGTCGAGCTGCGGCTCCGGCAACGGGTAGGTGCCGTGGTAGTCCGAGGGGTTCTGTGTCGCTATGACAAAAAAAGGCTTCGGCAGCACATGCGACTTGCCGTCAATGGTGATCGAGGACTCGGACATGCACTCGAGCAGGCTGGACTGCGTCCTTGGCGTTGTGCGGTTGATCTCGTCGGCGAGTATGATGTTCCCGAATATCGGCCCCGGCATGAAGTTGAACTCCCGCGTCTGCTCGTTGTACACGCTGACCCCCGTGATGTCCGAGGGAAGCATGTCCGGGGTGAACTGTATCCGCCGGTATATCCCCTGCACCGACTTGGCGATGGCCTGAGCCAAAATGCTCTTCCCCACACCCGGCATGTCCTCTATAAGCATGTGTCCGTCGGCGAACATCGCCACAATCGCCATCCGTATAGCCTCGGGCTTCCCTTTCAGTACCTTGGAGGTGTTCTCCTCGATTTTCCTTATCACCTCTGTCAGGAAGGAGAACGTGTAGTACTCGGTCGTCTTCTGCCCGTCCTTCGGCCCAATCCCCAGCTTCTCGGCAGGAATATCCGCATCCTTGAAGATGAACATGGTCTCGGCGATCTGCATGACATCCAGATGCTTGAGCTCGTATTTGGAGTCCAGCGGCGATGAGTTCACAAAAGTCCCGTTGGAGCTGTTAAGGTCCTCGATGAACACCTTGCTTCCCTTGCGCGTCACACATGCGTGGTGCCGCGAACAGTTCGAGGTGTTCATGATTATGTCGCAGTCCAGCTCGCGGCCTATCAGCGTCTTGCCTTCCTTTATCTCTATCTCACGCTGCTTGTCGTAGCCCTGTTGTATCGTTAATGTAGGCATCTCCAACCTCCGCTTTGACTCTCAAAAAAGTTGAATGGTTCAAAAAGCATTGCACACCCCAAAAAGATGGACCGACGGATTCTGCCGGCGATTTTTTTAAGTTAAGGCGGAAAGGGGATTTTACAATGGAGCCCATTAATCCTTCCCCGCCCAGTCATCATCCGACGATCGCTCGGGAATCCCGAGCCTGATAAGCCCCAGAAGCCTGTTCTCGTCATAAATCTTCTCGATGCAGTTCTCCGTGTCGCGATCATGTTGTCTGCGCTTCTCCTCCACGAGCTCGGCGTGTGCCTGGACATTGGACTTCCACACTCCTCCCTTTCGGGAATAGCCGGAGGCCGCATAAACACTGTCGAGGACAGCATCCTTGTTGGAGATCATGATCTCCCTGCGCTTTCCCTCGAACTCTTTTCTTGTCTTGAGGATATCCTTTGTCGCTCGGCTCTGGGAAATTATACTGTCGAAAAAGTAATGGCTTTGTGGGTCGATATCGTGTGTGCGGTATCTCTGGCCGTCAACCACGACGAAGCGTCCCTTCCAGTCGGTCAAAAGTCCGCCGTACGTTCCGGAAATATCCTGCCCAGTTGTCTTGAGCTGGAAGGAAACCGACTCACCCTCCTTCCTGACACGGAATTTTTCAATTATTGCATTGGTCTGCTCGGCCAGGACAGTCCGCGGAAACCTCTCGTCGGCGATAGACTCCAGATCCTCGCGGGTCTTATCGCGTATCTGGTCTTCGTCGAGCACAGGGGGAGCTATGGGGTATTCAATCCCCATTTCTCTGGCTGCCTCGATGACAGCGGCATCCTCGTCGAAGCCCGGGAGCCCGGCGACCAGAGAATCTATCTTCACCCGGGTTTTCCGGTGCTGCTCGTAGATATATATCCCGGCACACCCGAGGATGACAACAAGCCCACCAACAACAAAAAAATACAGGCACCCCGACTTCCTTCGTCTTGCCATATCCAATCCCTCCACAAACTCCCCCCCGAATCCACCCGTTTACTCGTGAGTTGTCAAAATGGAATCTAGACAACTTTCGCGAATTATCAACTTGCCGCATCAAAAAAATGCGATTTCCACTCGTGAGGCTCTTGAAAGTCGGTTCTGATGGTGTAACTTAGCACCCCGGTTTCGTGCCGGTGTGTTTTGCAATGTGCGGAGGTCGTGTCGATGGAGGGCTAAGTTGCCTGTGTATCCCAGTCAATCCCAGCTCTTGTTCGGGCGTTGCCGGTGAACAACAGCAAAGACTCTGCGGATAACGTAGTCAATAAAAGTTTTTTCAATACCAGTGAAGGAGTTTTATCATGGCGAGCAAGATGGTGACGATTACGGGCAATGCGGCGGCGACACATGTCGCCTGCGCGTTCAGTGAGGTGGCGGCAATCTATCCGATAACCCCGTCCTCGGACATGGGCGAGATGGCGGACACATGGGCCAGCCAGGGGTTGAAGAATGTTTTCGGCAAGCCGGTTGATGTTGTCGAGATGCAGTCGGAGGCCGGAGCCGCAGGCGCAGTGCACGGCTCGCTCAGCGCCGGAGCACTCACCACCACATTCACGGCATCCCAGGGCCTTATGCTTATGCTGCCGAACATGCACAAGATCGCGGGCGAGATGCTTCCGACGGTTTTCCATGTCTCCGCTCGCTCGCTGGCATGCCAGTCGCTGTCGATATTCGGCGATCACTCCGATGTAATGTCCGCCCGCAACACGGGGTTCGCAATGATAGCCGCAGGCTCGGTGCAGGAGGTGATGGACCTGGCCGTGGTCAGCCATCTCGCCACTCTGAAGACCCAGATACCCTTCCTCAGCTTCTTCGACGGCTTCAGGACATCGCACGAGATTCAGAAAATCGAGGAGATTAGCTACGACACCATGGCCGAGCTGCTTGACCCGGCAGATGTGACCAAGTTCAAAAACCGGGCGATGAGGCCCGAGGCTCCCTTCGTGAAGATCGGCGCACAGAACCCCGATGTCTATTTCCAGGGACGCGAGACAGTCAACAAGTACTACGAGGCGACTCCCGGGATCGTGCAGAAATGCATGGACATGGTAGCCGCCAAGATCGGACGCAAATACAGGCTCTTCGACTATGTCGGCGCTCCAGACGCGGAGAAGGTGATCATCGCGATGGGCTCATCCTGCGAGACCATAGACGAGACTGTGGAGCACCTTTTGGCGAAGGGCGATAAGGTAGGCTTGGTCAAGGTGCGCCTATACCGCCCGTTCTCCGCGGAGGCTTTCATCGGTGCCATACCGGCATCCTGCAAGAAGATCGCGGTTTTGGACAGGACCAAGGAGCCGGGCTCGCTCGGCGAGCCCCTGTATCTCGATGTCGCCACCTGCCTCGCTGGCAAAGGCATCAAGGTTGTCGGCGGACGCTACGGCCTCTCCAGCAAGGAGTTCACACCCTCGATGGTCAAGGCCGTCTATGATCATCTGGACGGCAAGTGCAGCCATGACTTCACTGTCGGAATCGAGGACGATGTCACCGGGAAGTCCATCCCGGTGGAGACTGAGCTGAACACGGCTGACAAGGGCACGACGTGCTGCGTGTTCTGGGGCCTCGGCTCCGACGGGACTGTGGGCGCGAACAAAAACTCCATCAAGATCATCGGCGACAACACCGACATGTTCGCGCAGGGATATTTCGTCTATGACTCCAAAAAATCATTCGGGATAACCATATCCCACCTCAGGTTCGGGCACAAAAAGATCAAGTCCACATATCTTGTCAACAAGTCGGATTTCGTGGCATGCCATAATTCAGCCTACATTGGACGCTACGACATGCTCAAGGGGCTGAAGCCAGGCGGCACGTTCCTCCTGAACTCCGAAGTCCCGGCGGATCAGGTCTTCGAGTCCCTCACAAAGGACATGCAGGACTACATCATCGCCAACAAGATAAAGGTATATACAATTGATGCGTTGAAGATCGCCGAGAGCGTCGGATTGGGCAACAGGATCAACACCGTCATGCAGGTGGCGTTCTTCAAACTCGCCAACATCATAGACCCCGACAAGGCCATAGATCTGATCAAGAAGGCTATCGAGAAGACCTTCAAGGCCAAGGGCGAGGACATCGTCAAGATGAACTGCGACGCTGTGGACTCGGCGCTGGCCGAGCTCGAGGAGGTCAAAGTGCCGGCATCGGCCACCAAGAGCTTCACTCCGAAAAAACTAATCAGGGAGGATGCCATACCCTTTGCCAGGAACGTAATCGAGAAGGTCATGCACCTCAAGGGTGACGATATCCCGGTGTCGCATATGTCCTTCGACGGAGTCGTCCCCAGCGGCACGACCTCACTGGAGAAGCGCGGCATAGCGCCCAGGGTTCCCCAGTGGCTTTCTGACAAGTGCATACAGTGCAACCAGTGCGTCATGTCCTGCCCGCACGCCGTCATACGCGCCAAGCAGATCGCCCCGGAAGACCTGGCAAACAAGCCAGAGGGCTTCAACACCGTCGAGTCCAAGACCAAGAACGAGCGCAAACTGCAGTACCGCATACAGATATACTGCGAGGACTGCACGGGATGCGGGGTCTGCGTGGATGTGTGCCCGGCCAAGGAAAAGGCGCTCGGATGGACCACCCTCGAACAGTACCGCCAGGAAGGCGAGCCCGAAAAGGTGGCATTCTTCGATGCCCTGCCTGACAACGTCACGGACGGCGTCCCGGCGAACTCCGTCAAGGGCATCGGTTTCATCAAGCCGCTGTTCGAGTTCTCCGGCGCATGCGCGGGCTGCGGCGAGACTCCCTACGTCAAGCTC
>JAFGFR010000170.1 GCA_016930955.1 Victivallales bacterium
CACAGACAGCTTCGGGTATGCACCAGCCATTTCGCCGCACCGTCTGCCGCGCCTGCGCTCCCAACGCGGTTCACGCGGAGTTTTGAAGCTGGCTCTACTGATAGGGATTTTGTTTTTCATCACAAAGGGAAATTATCTGCGATGAGGGCAAAGTTCAAGTCCGGAATGTAAAGACTTGAGATTTTCCGCAATCGCCCCACCAGCCCATGTTCCGGCGCCGTGGGCGATTGCGTTCACGGACTGTGAAGGTAACCGTTCCGGTACTCAGACGGGGACATGCCGACCAATTTCTGGAAACTCCGGGTAAAATAGCTGTGGCTGGAAAAACCGCAACGATCGGCGATCTCACTGATGTTGTAGCCGGAAAATTCCACAAGGTTCTTAGCCTGCTCGATGCGTCTTTCGCAGATGAACCTGTTGATGGTTGTTCCCGTTTCCTTCTTAAATATCTGGCTCAGGTAATTTGGATGCTTGCCGGTGCTTTTCGCCACGCTGGTTATATCAAGCATCTTGTCTGCCAGTGAGTCGCCGACCACGGCGGCGACCTTTTCAGCGAGATGGTGTCCATGGCTCGATGATCCGGATGGGGGGTTCAGTATGAGTCCTATGCCGAGAAAGCACAGTTCCAAAATCGCCAGTGTCACGGGGGAGGCTGTCAGTTCCGAGCTTTTGTTGAACATTCTTAAAGCGCGTTGGTGGGTTTGGCAGAACAAATTGAATTCCACGCTGGACAGGGAGGTTTTCTCATGGTCGCCGCATTCTTCCTTTTCTTTCCCGATCAGATTTTGTAAAGGGAACAGCGCGGGTGTCTTGTTCTTGTCTATAAGGCTCCATACGATGCTGGTGTGCTCGACCCCGACCGAGGGGTTTACTATCATCCGGTGCGGCACCATGGGATTGATGAACAACAAAGTGCCGAACTGCATGGTGAAGGGGCTTTTATCCCCTATGAACACCTGACATTCGCCACGCGTCACGAGGATCAGATGATAGCACGGATGCAGATGAACCCTTTGATCATACCTGGCATAGAAATCCCTCCCGAGATGCTCGACTTTCACCTGATAGACCACATTGTCGTGGAGAACAACGCATGATGATTGCATAAACTACTCCTTTTTTGCGGGTATGCACCAGTCATTTCGCCGTGCCGTCCGCAGCGCCCGCGCTCCCAACACGATCCATGCGGAGTTCGGAAACTGGCACCTTTATCTTAGAAATTTGAAAATAAAATATGATCTGTACTATTGAACCGCGTATGATATATGGTTAGAATATATAGCATGATATTGATATTTTACAAGTTTTGTTTATCTCCGGTGTCCAGCCTGGGTTGCGATGCGGTCGCGTTGTGAGTGGACGCCATGTGAAGGAGGAAATGATGAAGGCTCTTGTGATGAACAGATACGGGGACTTGTCTGTCGAGGATGTCCCTTGCCCGGGAGTGGGGCGCGATGAGGTGTTGATTGGTGTCAAGGCCTGCGGTGTCTGCGGGTCGGATGTGCATGGCATGGACGGCTCGACCGGCAGGCGTCGGCCGCCGATAATTATGGGTCATGAGGCATCGGGTGAAATTGTCGAGACGGGGGCTGATGTTGTCAAATGGCGCAAGGGTGAGCGTGTGACTTTCGATTCGACAATATATTGCGGCCGGTGTTGGTTTTGTGTCCGCGGGAGGACTAACCTTTGCGAGAACCGCCGGGTGTTTGGTGTCTCGTGCGGAGAATACCGCCTTGACGGAGCCTTTGCGGAATATGTAGTGGCGCCGCAACACATCCTTTACAGTCTCCCGGAGGCTTTGAGTTTTGAATCCGCCACCATGGTTGAAGCTCTTTCGGTCGCGTTTCATGCTGTCAATAGGGCCGGATTAGGGCTTGGGGACTCTGTGGCTGTTTTTGGATCTGGCATGATTGGTCTTCTTGTGGCACAGTCGGCGCGGCTGGCGGGTTGTGGTAAGTTGCTCGTGGTGGACATTGACGATGGCAAACTGGAAATGTCGCGGGCGATGGGGGCCGACCATGTCTTCAATGCCGGCAAAGTGGATGTGGAAGGAGAGATCAGGAAGGTCACCGGCGGGCGGGGGGCGGATATAGTGTTCGAGGTGGTCGGTGTCGCGGATACAGTCATGGCATCGCTCTCTTCGGTGCGCAAGGGAGGAAGGGTCATCTTGGTCGGGAATCTTTCCCCCTCGATCGAGTTTCCTTTGCAGTCGGCCGTCACCCGTGAGGTTGATGTCCTGGGTTCTTGTGCGTCGAGCGGAGAGTATCAGGCGTGCATAGACGCGCTTGCCAGCGGTAAGATTGACGTGGAGCCGTTGATCAGCGTTGTTGCTCCCTTGGAGGAAGGTAATTCGTTTTTCCATCGGCTAAAGGCGGGTGAGCCGGGCTTGATGAAGGTGGTTCTCACTCCGTCTTGATGTTCATGCCCCGTGAAATTTCCCGGGATATTATTGACGTGAAAGACAATTTGACGATATGATTTAAGGAGAGTAAGGCATGAGTGAGTTGAATATTGGACTTATTGGATACGGTAAGGTTGCCCATCTGCACGCGAAGGCGATATCCGGCCTGGAGGGTGCCAGGCTCAAAGCCGTATGTGGCCCAAAAGCAGACAAGGCCCGTTGCTTTGCCGATGCGTACGGCATAGCTGCCTGTTCAGATGTTGCACGCATGGTGGAGGATGGCACGGATATTGTAGTTGTCTGCACCCCCCATCCGGTTCATGCGTCCTCTGCTGTTGCCGCCGCCAATGCTGGGGCGCACGTCATCGTTGAAAAACCGCTGGCGTCGAATTTGGCTGATTGCGACAAGATAATCTCTTCCTGCGAATCTGCGGGGGTGATGTTGGGCACCATGAGCCAGAGGCGTTGGTTCCCTCCATGCAAACGCATCCGCGATGCCATCGATGAGGGCAAGATAGGCGAGCCTGCCTTGGGGATGGTCTTGATGCTTGGCTGGCGTGATGAGGCCTATTATGATTCTGATCCCTGGCGGGGTAGCTGGAAAGGGGAGGGGGGCGGAGTTCTGGTTAACCAGGCGCCCCATCAGCTCGATCTGCTTTTGTGGTATATGGGTCAAGTGGCCGAGGTTTCCGGGTGTTGGGACAATCTCAACCACCCGTGCATAGAAGTGGAGGATACAGCATTGGCATGGGTGCGCTTTGTTGACGGGGGGCTGGCTTCCATTTTGGTCAGCAACAGTCAGAAGCCTGGGATATACGCGAAGGTTCACATCCACGGGAGGAATGGTGCTTCACTTGGTGTTCAGACGGACGGCGGTGCCATGTTCATAGCCGGGATGTCCGATATTTTGGAGCCTCCCAGCCTCGACCTCTGGAGTGTTCCGGGAGAGGAGCAACAACTGGCTGAATGGAATATGGCCGATGCGCGCGTATTCAATTCAGTGAGTCCCATGGAGCATTATCATCGTCTGCAGCTACAGGATTTTGTCGATGCCCTCAGGGAAGGGCGGGAGCCTGCCGTCACCGGCGTGGACGGGCGTAGAACTGTTGAACTTATCACAGCCATCTACCGCAGCCAAAAACTGTCGTCCCCGGTTCGTTTCCCCTTGGTCGCAGAGACTGAGGATGGCATGCAGGCTGTGTAAATTGAATTGGAGGATTGTGAGATGGAGTATCGTCAGGCAGGCAAGTCTGGATTGGATCTGTCCGTCATAGGAGCTGGATGCTGGTCTTATGGAGGCGGTGAATACTGGGGGCATCAGGACCAGAGCGATGTTGACAAGGTGGTGGCCCGCGCCGTTGATCTCGGGATTAACTACTTTGACACGGCGGAGTCATACAACGACGGGGCAAGCGAGGAGTCGCTTGGGCGTGCATTGAAGGGACTCCGCGGTAAAGTCCTGATAGGCACCAAGGTCAGTCCGAACCACTGCTACCGTGACTCGCTGCGCGCAAGCTGCGAGGCCAGCCTTAGCCGCTTGGGGCCTGTTTTCAAGTTTCAAGTGCAACTCGTTGTTAGTTTATTCTCTTGCGGCGAAGCCGCTCTTAAATGCGCATTATCAATCTCCCG
>JAFGFR010000171.1 GCA_016930955.1 Victivallales bacterium
GAGACAACCTACCAAGTCACTGCGACCAACACCGGGTCCCTTCCATCAACCGGCATCAGGGTCAAGTGCGTCCTCGAAGACAACATGGAATACATCAAGTCCACCGGGGCGACCAAGGGTCAGATCGACGGCAAGGTCCTCACCTTCGAGCCGCTCCCGGGGCTGAACCCTCAGGCAGAGGCCGTTTGGAGAGTTGTTGTGAAGGCGGTCAATGAAGGCGATGTGCGCTTCCGTGTGCTGGTTGAAAGCGACCAGCTCGAACGTCAGGTCGAGCTCTTCGAGTCAACCCATTTCTACAAATAATTACATAAAGGGGTTTTAAACCATGAGTAACTGGAGAAAAACTGTCGGGCTCGCATTCCTCGCAACAGGCATGCTTGTCGTTCTAGGCCTGGAGGCCACTGAAAAAAAGGGCTATTCCTGGAAGGGGTATCCCGAGACCGCCAAGAAGCCTTCCGAGACGACTCTGCTGATCGAGCGCACCGTCCCGGAAACGGTCAGACCCAATGCCGAGTACAGCTATGAGCTCAGGCTGACCAACAGGTCACTCTACAAGCTCGACGAGATCATCCTTACCGAGAAGATCCCGCCGAACTTCACAGTGACCAAGATAACACCCGAGCCCCAGGACAAGCGCGGCAATGTGCTCAAGTGGGTTTTCCCCTTCATGGCCCCCAGCCAGAAGGAGATCATCACGATCTCCGGCAAGGCGACTCAGACGGGCAAGGTGGTTCATCTCGGCAACGCCGACCTCAATTTCCACCTCGGTCAGATGAATGCAATCATGGAGGTTGTCAATCCGTCGTTGCAGTTCACCATAGATGCGCCAGCCGAAGTGATCGTCAACGAGGTCTTCCCGGCCACGTTCAGCTTCAGGAACAACGGGACGGCCACAGTCTTGGAGGCTTCCCTCAACCACACTCTTGACGGCTTGAGGGTCGCGAAGGGTGGAAGCGACAAGCTGCCGATAACCATCGGCGACTTGAGCCCCGGGGACTCGAGACAGTACATCGTCGAGTTCTCTGCCCCCAAGACCGGCGCTTTCACAAACAAATTCGTAGCAAAGGCAAAGGACGGTGTCACGGCCGAATGCCAGATGAAGACCCTGGTCAAGCAGCCCAAGCTGGTTTTGGCTGGCGACGCGCCCAAGATGCGTTATGTGGGCAACATTATCAACTACACGCTGTCCATCAAGAACACGGGTGACGGTTTCGCGAAGGATCTCACAGCCCAGATCAACTTGCCCAGCGGAGTGAAATTCGACTCCGCCGACGAGGGCGGTAAAAGCGTGGGGAACGGTGTAGTCTGGAATCTCGGCAACCTCGGCCCGGGCGAGACAAAGGCTCTCAAGGCCAACTTCATGGCCCAGCAGATCATGGTCGTCAAGGCAACAGCGCAGGCCAAGGCCCTTGCGGCACAATCGAACTCCCTGTCGTTCGACACAGATGTCCAGGGCATCCCGGCGCTGCTGCTCATGGTCGAGGACGTCAATGACCCGGTGGAAGTCGGCAAGAACGAGATATATAAGGTCATGGTCAAGAATCAGGGATCGCTGGCCGCCACTGGTGTCAAGATACAGTGCAAGCTCGAGGATTCCATGAAGTTCATCAACGCCTCCGGTCCGACAAAGGCCATCGGCACTCAGGGCGGCGTCATTGACTTCGAGCCATTGAAGTCGCTGGGGGTCAACGAGTCGGTGACATGGATCATCAATGTGGAGGCTCTGAAGGAAGGCGACATGCGCTTCTACGCGGAAATCCATTGCGACCAGCTGCAGAGGAAAGTGTCTGAAGATGAGTCAACACAGTTCTATAAGTAACATTTTCCACGTTGCTTTCTGAACAGTTTTTTTGATCAATTCAGAAACCGTCGCCCGCATAACGCGAAAGACGGTTTCTGTTTTTTGGGAAACTTGATGATGAAGAGCCGATTTCAAGACCCTCCGTGGCTGCCTGCCTGTGCGTCGCGCGCAGACAGACCCGGCATGCGCTCAAAACACGGTTCACGCGGAATTTTAAAGTCAGCTCTGATGACATCAGCGGCTGTGCTGTCGGCTTACTTTATGCTTGCCACTCCGGCTGGAGCACAGAATGTCTCTCTCGTCGGTGGCGTGGAGTACAAGAATGTAAGCAATCTCAGGGACCTTGACGACTTCTACTCATTCGATCACGGAGGCAATTCACATATACTCCCGAAGCATAGGATCAAACAGATAACCGCCCCTGACGGGAAGGTGATATATGAGTTCCAAGACCTGAGGGCCGTCAGGGAGGGGGGCGATCCGCGCAGCCTGAACTATGTCTTTCTCAGGAACGACAGGCAGGTAGCAAAAGGCTCATGGATCAACATGGGGCATTTCCGGATTACCAGCGGCCGCCCGCCTGACGGCATATACAGGGAATTCTATGACTCCGGCGAGCTTTGGAGGACTTTCCAGTTCGAGTCTGGAGTACTTAACGGCATATGCAAGGTCTTTTTTCGTTCAGGCAGGGTCGAGCGCGAGGGCACCTTCCGCAACGGAAGGGAGGTGGGAAGAAGCAAGATGTATTACCCCGACGGATCCCTGAGGGGTTGGTCCGACTACGAGAACGGCCTCAGGAATGGGCCTACCGAGCTTTATCACTCTGGCGAACTCATAAAGGCCAAGCTGTTTTTCAAGGACGGCATGCCCGTCGGGGAGCAGGTGATGTACTATGAGAATGGTAATCTTGAGTCGAAGATCACCTACGACAAGAACGGGGTGAAGAGCGGCCCGGTACAGTTCTTTTACGAGAGCGGCAAGCTCAAGCAGGAGGGCACTTTCGTCAACGGGAATCTGCACGGGACTGTGACCACATTCTTCGAGTCGGGAAGGGTGAAGCAGCGCAGGGAATTCGTTGACGGAAGAGTCGTCAGACAATGAAGGAGCTAAGGATTGCCGGCAAAGTCTTTTCCAGCAGGCTCTTTTTAGGCACTGGCAAGTTCTCATCCCCCGAAGTACTCGCAAGGACCATCAAAGTTTCCGGCACGGAGCTGGTGACCGTGGCGCTCAAGAGGGTCACGCCGGAAGACCCCTCCGACGGAATACTCTCGGCCATCGGAGACTCCGCAAGGATCATGCTCAACACTAGCGGCGCCAGAAATGCCGCCGAGGCGGTGAAGATCGCCAAATTCGCAAAAGCAGTCGGCATAGACTGGATAAAGCTCGAGATACACCCGGAACCGCATTACCTTCTGCCGGATCCCGTGGAGACACTTGCCGCCGCCGAGCAGATCGTCAAGGAGGGCATGGTCGTCCTCCCTTATATAAATGCCGACCCCGTCCTCGCAAAAAGGCTGGAGGATGTCGGCGTGCATGCCGTTATGCCTCTGGGATCGCCCATCGGCAGCAACCGTGGGCTGCGGACGAGGGACATGCTGGAGATCATAATCGCCCAGTCGCTTGTGCCTGTGGTGGTGGATGCCGGTATAGGATTGCCATCCCATGCCGCCGAGGCAATCGAGATTGGAGCTGATGCAGTTCTCGTCAACACCGCGATAGCTGCCGCCGAGAACCCGCCATTGATGGCGGAGGCCTTCGCCATGGCTGTGTCCTCTGCTGTCAAGGCACTTGATGCATTGCCCCCTTCCGCCATAATGAAGGCCTCGCCTTCGTCACCCTCAAGCTTGTTCTGAAAACAAAAGGGAGCCAAAGTCCGATGGGAGATGATCTGGTAAAGAACAAGAAGGCGTTTCACCAGTACCAGATACTCGAGACATTCGAGGCCGGCATTGAGCTGAAGGGGACGGAGGTGAAAAGCTGCCGTGAACGCTCGATCGCAATGACAGATGCCTATGTGAAGATAGACGACGACGGACAGGCATGGCTGCTCAACGTCAATATCGCGGCCTATAAGTATGGGAACCAGTTTAACCACGAACCCGAACGACAGAGAAGGTTGTTGCTTCACAAACGCGAGATCCGCAAGATATCACAGATGATAGGCGAGAAAGGCCTTACTGTCGTGCCGTTGAAGTTCTATCTGGTCAAAGGGCGCGTAAAGCTCCAGCTCGGGGTCGCGAGGGGCAAGAGCCATGCCGACAAGCGTGACACCATGAGGAAGCGACAGGATGAGATGGACACCCGCAGGGCGGTGGCATCGCGAAGGTAAAAGGCATGCTTGGCTTGCTACAGGGAATCCTTGATTATCGCCGTGGTGGAGTACCCGGGCACCAGCGGGATGAAGCTTATCTGCGCGCCTGACTCCAGAAGGGCTTGCTTCTCCTCCTCGTTTATCGTGTCTATGTTGTAGTCGCCGCCTTTCACATAGACATCTGGCTTCAATATCCGGAATATTTCGGTGCAACGCGGCTCGCCAAACACGAGAACGGCATCCACGAAGCCCAGGGAGGCCAGGATGAATGCCCTGTCGGTTTCCTTGTTGACCGGGCGGGAGGAACCTTTCAGAGACCTGACGGATGCATCGGAATTCAAAAGCACCATCAGGCAATCAGCAAGTTTCCTCGCTTCGAAGAGGTATTCGGCATGTCCGCGGTGTAGTATGTCGAAGCATCCGTTGGTGACAGCCAGACGCAAACCTTCGGTGGCGACGGCACCCCTCCATTCCAGCGCCTTTTGAAGCGTCATTATCTTGGTCACGGGCGAAAGAAAGCTCAAGGTTATTGCTCCACTCATGGCTCGGGGTCTTCGGAAGTCTCATCGACATCCAGTGTCGGCATGTATACACTGTTGGTTATGGTCAGGTCAGAACTGAAAATAAGCGTCTTGAAGGCCCCGCGGAGATCCTCCAGGTCCATTTGCTCGTAAGGGTCGGAGGTGACAGAGTGTGAAGTGAGGCCTGCAGACATAAGAAATATCATCATATCCAGATCAGCCAGCCCGGCGGAAAAATTGTTCAGAACATAACCGTAGCCGAAACCGTCGACAAGATCAACAGATTCATTCTGCAGTTCCTGCCGGAAAGTATCCGGAGAGTCGCTCGTGCCAGTCACGGCAATGTCGTCGTTGGTGAACAACCTCTCGTCGACCCCCTCCGTCCACGTGTGTATCGACCGACCAATATCGCTGTCAACCCCGGAGTATGCATAGTTGTCAGCAGTCGCCCGGCACTCAAGCAAAGTCCCAATATTGGTGCTGCCTATGGCAAAAGCAAATATGACACCCAGAAATACCGTCATGATGGCTATCATACACACAGCCATCTCGACTATCGCCTGTCCCCGCTGGCCCTCGTGCAAACCATTCATCTCATACACCATTTCCCTGTTGTCCGACCCGCCCTCCTACAATAAGAACGCAGCACCGGCGTGTTTTATTGCCAGAGACAATCCCGGAACTCCGCGTGAACTGCGTTGGGAGCGCAGTCGCGGCAGACGGTGCGGCCAATGATAGTTTTGGAATTGCCTCGCTACGCTCCAAGAGCCTTCTTCAGCTCCCGCTGGAAATCCTGTATGTCCTCCTGAGTCGGGGAGCCCTTGGTCTTCTCGAAACCGAACCTCCCCATCTGGTCAAGTATCCAGCCCGCACTAGCCCCCGAGGCGAACTTGACACTGCCGTGCATGGCCAGACCGGGTCGCGCAAGGCGGTTGATCTCGACAACGGTCTTCCCGGCGGAAGCGTCTGCCAATTCACCATCGGAGGATATGTCATCCCCTTTGTCCTTCTCCGGTTTTGGATCGGGCTCCTCGGTCTTCGTCCAGTCTATCTCCTCCATCTCCGAGGCCAAAAGCCTCAGCTCAAGAAAGGTCATCGGGACCTTATGCTCGGACGAAAGAATCTTAAGTATGGAATTAAGTGTCTCTCCATTATTGAGAAGCCCGGCAACAATCTTTTTTATCTCTTCTTTTTCCATGTCACATTTCCTTAATCTTGTCGGTTCGTGATGATCCTTAGCCTATGGCCGGTTTCAAAACCTTCGTGGCCGAAAGGTTCACGCAACATTTCGAAACAGACTCCATAATCTAACACTCAACTCACCCGCGTCAAAGCCATACAGGTAAAATCCTGTCTTTTTTAATCACAATTGGGTTTAATTCCCCGACCCTTGGGTCGGCTTGAGAGAATACTGGTGTATATTATGTCATGGATGATCATATATACA
>JAFGFR010000172.1 GCA_016930955.1 Victivallales bacterium
AACCGGACGGTCGAGATCATCTGGACCGCCTGAGCTGCGGCAGGATCATAAGTGGCGGTTAAACAGCCCGTGAAAAAGCGTGTCAAACACCCGAGTCAATTTCACCGCCATCCGAACAGAAAAAACACCGGAAAACAACTTGATATTACACTTCTGCGCGAGTATAATCCTTGTGTGCCACGGTTTTCAAGGCATCCCCGGGCAAACAGGTCTTGGCCTGATAACCCGGTTCGGTTCGGCAATTCGAGATACCCAGGATTTTGCTATGGCAGACTTGAGTGTGGATTTGTGTGGGGTCAAGCTCCCCAACCCGGTGATGACAGCCTCGGGGACTTTCGGATATGGGAAGGAATACGCCGAATTCTTCCCCCTGGACCTTCTCGGGGCCGTGGTCGTCAAGGGAATCGCCTCATTCCCGTCCCACGGAAACCCAACTCCCAGAGTCGCCGAGGTACAAGGGGGGATGATCAACGCAATAGGCCTGCAGGGGCCGGGAGTAGAAAAGTTCATCCACCATCCAGACTACATGCCGTTCCTGCGCGCATCCAAAGCAAGAGTCATCGTCAACATATGGGGCAGAACAATCAAGGACTATCACGAGGTGGCCTCAAGGCTCGATGCCGAGCCAGACGGGATCTCCGCCCTCGAGATCAACATCTCATGCCCTAACATAAAAAAGGGGGGCGCAGCATTCGGCACAGACCTCAAACTCGCATCACAAGTCGTCGCAAAAGTCAGGGAAGCCACCACTTTGCCGCTCATAACAAAACTCAGCCCAAACGTACCGTCAATTGCGGATCTCGCAAAAGCCGTCGTGGACGCGGGCAGCGACATGATATCTCTCATCAACACCATTCCAGCCATGTCCGTTGACATCCTCACCAGAAAGCCTAGAATCGCCAATGTCACCGGCGGGCTCAGCGGCCCGGCAGTGAAACCCATCGCAATCAGGATGGTCTTCGAGGCAGCATCGGCAGTGAGTGTGCCGGTGATAGGAATGGGGGGGATAATGAATGCCGACGACGCTGTCGAGTTCCTGATAGCAGGTGCAGATGCCGTGGCGGTGGGAACTGCAATATTCGCAGACCCCCTTGCCCCCATTAAGATCATTGACGGCATAAACAAATATCTGGACGACAGGCAGATACCTCAGGTATCCGACATCGTGGGATCCATCATAATCGAACACAACAATTGAAAATATTCCAAACTATCCCGGGAAAGGGTATAAAAATGTCAAGCACGAAAAAGATCAGAATCGCACTTGTGGGGTGCGGCAGAATCTCATCAAGCCATCTCGAGTCCATATCGAAACTCTCCAAGGAGGCCGAGATTGCCGCAGTTTGCGACTGCGTCAAACAACGCGCCGAGGAGGCAGGGGAAAAATATAATGCACAAGTTTTCACCGACTACGACAAAATGCTCGAAAAAGCCGAATGCGACATGGTGTCCATCGCCACTCCTTCTGGACTCCACCCTAAAATGGGTGTCAAAGCCGCCAGGTCAGGCAGGCATGTCCTCACAGAAAAACCTATGGCCATAAGCCTCAAGGGAGCCGACTCGCTCATCTCCGAATGCGACAAGGCAGGCGTAAAGCTCTTCGTAGTCAAACAGAACCGGCTGAACACAACCATGCAGATACTCAAAAATGCAGCAGACAAAGGCCGCTTCGGGAAAATCTATGCAGCTCATGTCAATGTGTTCTGGCAACGCCCGCAGGAATATTACGACATGGCTCCCTGGAGAGGGACATGGGCCCTCGACGGCGGGGCATTTATGAATCAGGCCAGCCATTATGTCGATTCCCTGCAATGGCTGGTAGGGGATGTCTCCGAAGTCATGGCAATCACCGGAACGCTGGCCAGAAAAACAGAGGCCGAGGACACCGGCTCCGCAGTCCTCAAATTCGCTTGCGGCGCCATCGGAAGCATAAACGTAACCATGCTGGCATACCCTAAAAACATCGAGGGCTCGGTCACTGTCATCGGCGAAAAAGGCACCGTGAAGGTGGGCGGTGTCGCCATAAATAAAATTGAGCACTGGGAATTCTCCTCATACGATGACGACGATAAACTTATCGAGCAGAGCAACTACTCGCCTCCAAACGTCTACGGCTTCGGGCATCTTCCCTACTACAAAAACGTCCTCTCCATCCTCAACGGCCAGAAAGCCCCCGAAACTGACGGCCGCGAGGGAAGAAAAAGCCTCGAGATCATACTTGCAATATACAAGTCATCTGAAATACGCGCATCTGTCAAGCTGCCCCGCGAAAAATCCCAAGAAAACTGAAACACCCAAAATGCCCCACGCAAATGAAGAACGAGAAAGACAATCCTGAAGATGACCTGCAAATCCACTCCGTCCCGAAGGACGACAACGACCTGGAGCCAGAAGAAGAGCATGAGAACTCCTCCTTCGAAGAAGTCCCGCTGGGCAGTATACTCCCGATACTCGAGGACACATCCTTGGACCTGGAAGCTCTCAGCGAAGACCCCTCAGACACCCCAGGAATCCCCCAGATGGAGACAGATGGCAACGCCGGAGAAGAACAAGAGACTCCCGAAACAACGGATCAAGCAATCTCAAAAGAGCCAGCGGCCAGACATAACCCAGCGTCAATACTCGACTTGATCAAAGCCAAGGCGCCGGAGTCCCCAGAAATCGTCTCCAAAAACCAAGACCTCGACACACAAATCGAGGGCAAGTCCCTTGAGGAAGTCCTCAAAATACCGCAGCGGAAAGAAGAAGAATGGCACAAGTCAAAAAAAGCCGAGGAGGACCTGCTGCAAAGAGCTGCAGCGGCTAAAAGACGACAGAAAAAACTCTTTATCGCCACACCCCTGATAATCATGGCAGGCGGAGTCCTGTGCTTCTACATAATCCTCCCGACTTTCAATCCGCCGCCCGAGACCGAGCCGATCAGACTGCCCAGAAGGCAAAGGCCATTCGACCCTGAAAAATTGACAATAGACCCAGACCTCAAGGACGAAGTTGAACTGCAGAAGTTCCTCGATATCGCAGATAACTTCATCGCCGAGGAAAAATTCAACCTCGCAGAAAAAGTGTTGAGAAAAATCCTCCCGACATCATGGGAGAAAAACGAGATCCTGAAGAAAATCGCGCTCTGCAGCGAAAAACTCGGCGATAACGACGCTGCAATCGAGGCATATTCACAAATCCTCTCAAAAGACTACTCCGGCGATGCCGAGCTGCCTCTCAAAGTCGCATCCATGCTCAAGGAAAAACAAAAATACAAGGAGATATTGGACATCATCGGCCCGCTCTCACAACAGTTCGCGACAAACACTCAGATCCAAATCATCCTCCTCGATACATACTCACAACTCGGAATGGAGGACATGATGTTCAACGCAATGCGGAAAATCAACAAGCAGTTCCTCTCAGAACAACAAATCAGGTTAATGGGCACAAAACTGCTCGAAGAAAACGACACCGCAGAGGCCTTCAACGTATTTCTCTTCCTCGGACAGAACTTCAACGACATCAACAGCCTGTACGAAGCATCAAAAATCGCACCGACACGTGAACTCGAGATCACAATACTCAACCAGCTCGTGGGCAAGACTATCGGCAGCCCCAAAAGAAACCATTTCAGCATGTTGCTGGCTAAAGCACTCCTCGCGGAAGGCAGGAAGGCAGACTCCATGCGCGCTCTGTCAGCCATCAGAGCAGAGGACCTGAACTACCAGGACTCCCTGGACTTCCTCAGACTGCTTTGCGAATACGACGACTCTTCCAGACTCGCAGACGCTTGCGAAAGAATTGTCGAGAAAAATTTCTTGGAAAACATCAAAGTGCAGGAGGAGGTCAGGAACAACCTCCTCAGCAAAAACCAAAACCAGGTGGTCGACAAGATATTCAAGGACCTTCTCGCCAAATACCCCGAAAGACCCGTCCAAAACTACATGGTCGCATCCGTAGCCCACTCCCACGAAATCAAATCCCGATACCTCAATAAAGCCCTCTCGATCGATCCGGATTTCTTCGAGGCAAACCTCGAAATGGGAAAGCTGATGCTCGATGCCGGAGATCTCGAAAACGCGGCAGCATCATTCGACAGATGTATACGTTCAAGACCCTCCGACCTCAACACAAGATACTGGGCAACCGCTGTCGCGTTGCGCGCCTCGAAAGACTACAAACCGCTCATGGAATATCAAAATTTCCTCGCCAAAAACAGAATCCCAGAACCAGAGCAGCTTAAACTGATGCTCCCATTGGCCCAGACACTCGAGGATGATTCCGAAAGTACGCGCATACTCTCGGAAATGGCTCAATTCGAGGAGCTCAAAGATTTCTCTGTGACACAGACAATCAGGACCAAACTGATATACGGGAAACTCATGGACACAGACTTCCACAACGTCAGCGCCCAGGATGTCAAGCTCTACAGGATACTTTTCCTCATCGGGGAGGGAAGACTTAACGACGTAATGATGCTGCCGACACTCAAGGAGGAGTTCCCGGAGTTCTGGAAGGTCTTCATCGCATGGAGACGAGACATGTCAGGATGGGAAAAAAACTCGGAGACCCTCATCAAGAAAAACAACAATTTCCCCCCATACAGGATTTCCGCAGAGCTGTGGCTGTCCATAATGGCCCCCGCTGAGGCGGAAAGGCAAGCCGTGCTCATCGGTTACGAGAACAGGCCGTTGCTCTATCTCATGATCGCAGAGAAATACCGCAAGGACGGAAACAGAATAAAAGCTTCAATCTCATACCAGACAGCCTTGAAGTCCCCACCGCCAAACATCTACAAGAAAGTCATCGAGCACCTCAAGGACAATTAGCCGACATTCCAAAAAATGACTCAAGAGCCAATTTCAAAACTGCCCGTGGCCGCCCAAAGGGTTGCGGCGGAGGCACGGCATGCCCCACGGCAAAATGACGGGCACAGACAGATGCTGGCATGCACCAGCCATTTTGCTGCGATGTCCACATTGCTGACCGCCTGCCTAGCACTATGTTCCTGCGGACAAAAAAACTCACCGCACAAGCCTCACGAACGTGTGCTCAATGTCACCACCGGCGGCAGAATAAACTCCCTCGACCCAGCCTTCGCCGCAGACCTCGTCAGCTCAAGAATGGTCGCGGCACTCTATGACACTCTGCTGCAGTACAACTACCTCAAACGCCCCTACTCGATCGAGCCGTCAATGCTTAAATCAATGCCAGAAAACCACGACTCGGGATTAGAATACAGATTCGAGCTGCGAGACGACCTCTTCTTCACCCACGACAAGTGCTTCGGGACAAATCCCGACGGCTCGTTCAAAAATCGCAGGGTCACAGCAAAAGATGTCGAGTTCTCACTGCTCAGAGTCGCCGACGGAAAAGTCCTTTCCCCAGGATACTGGCTTCTCCGCGATAAAATATCAGGAATCAACAACTTCAGAAACCTTTCGGCCATCTCGCCACAAGGCGACTTCTCCGCCTACAACAAGGGCTGCGAAGGCATCAAGGTGATTGACGACTTCAATTTCGTCATCCGATTGTCACAAGCCGACCCTAGATTCCTTTACGGGCTGGCGATGCCATACATGGGAATAGTCCCCCGTGAGGCCGTCGAGGCATATGGACAGGACTTTTCCGAGAAACCCGTCGGATCAGGACCATTCATTTTGAAAAGCTGGCATCGGAACTACTGTATCGAGTTCGAGAGGAACCAGACCTTCCGAAAGGAGCTTTTCATACACGCCGAGAACCCCGACGACCGATCAAGAAAACTCCCCCTGCTGGACAGAGTCGTCGCGTCTCAAATAGACCAGCCACTCTCCGCATGGCTTCTCTTCCTCCAGGGAAACATCGATCTCAGCTCCCTCGACAAAGACAACCTCGATGCCGTCGTGACTAAAGACCTCAGACTGATACCCGCACTCCAACAACGAGGGATACAAATGCTCCGCATACCACAGTTCCAGATATACTACATAGGATTCTGCTTCACAGACCCACTCATCGCCACAAACCTCGAACTCAGAAAGGCCATAAGTTCCGCATATAATGTCCAAAGACGGGTACAGGCATTCAACCACAGCGTCATGCCCGCCCAGGGTCCCGTGCCACCAGGTGCCTCAGGCAACAACCCGGAATTCATCAATCCATACTCCGCCTTCAACCTGGAAAAAGCGAAACTCCATCTCGCCGCCGCCGGTTTCCCAGATGGGATCAACCCATCAACAGGGGAAACTCTGGAACTCTCTTTCGACCTCGGTGGAAACTCATCACAACACCGCCAGATCGCAGAGATGTTCGCCGAAGACATGAGCAAAATTGGCATACGCATCAGACCAGTGTTGAACAACTGGCCCAGATTCCTCCAGAAGTCCGCAGCAGGCCAGATGCAGCTCTTCAAGCTCTCTTGGGTCGGAGACTACCCCGACGCAGAAAACTTCCTCCAGCTCTTCTACGGACCAAACATCGGAAGCTGCAACAGATCACACTACAAAAATCCACAGTTCGACCAAATGTTCGAGGAAATCAAAACCATGCCCGAATCTCCGCAGAGAACTGCAAAATACGAGAAGATGGTCGCGTTCCTCGCCGAAGAATGCCCATGGATATTCGCATACTACCCCATATCCTTCTCTCTCCGGCACTCATGGATCGAAAACTACCACCCTCATGATTTCGTGCTCTCAAAATGGAAATACATCTCGGTGGACAACAACAACAAAAACAGCACAATCGCATCCTTCAAACCCCTCAGCATGAGACAGCTAAGAGATGAATGAGCAAACCGCGAAACCCCGCGTGAACCGCGTTGGCAGCGCAGGCGCGGCAGATAACCCATAACCCGCAAAAAAAAACATGCAGTTGACAGCCAACCAGAGGAAAACTCTCCGAGCGCTCTACACAAGACGCGGCCGGGCCAAACACATGCTCTGCGTCTGCGAAGGCCTGAAATCATGCCGCGAACTCCTCTCCGCCAGGCCAGAGTTGATTGCCTTCGCCATCAAATCCCAGACAACACCAATCCCACATGACATGCAGACACTCGACTTCGCATCTCTCACAGAAAACGAATTCAACAAAATCTCATCCACTGTCACATCACAAGGCATCATCATGGTAGCCACAATCCCACAGCAAGACACATCCCCGCCCATAACTCCCTTCATTCCCGTGCTCGACAAAGTCTCAGACCCCGGAAACATGGGCACAATCATCAGGACACTCAAGGCTACGGGTCTTAAACATCTCTGGCTGACAAAAGGTTCGACCGACCCCTTCGGAGAAAAGGCCATCCGATCCGCCATGGCAGCTCAGTTCAAAATTAATATCAGATATTTCGATACTCTCGATTGCGTACTCTGCGAACTTCGCAAATTCAAATTCCATAATATCTTCCGCACCGACTGCCGCTCAGGAAACAGCCTGTTCAATACAGATAAACTGTTCGACAAATCCGCAATCGTCTTCGGCGCAGAAGCCTCCGGCGCAGGACAAATCGACTCCGCTGAAACCGTGCACATCCCCATGCCTGGACAAAGCGAGTCCATAAACGTCGCACAAGCATTCACTGTTTGCATGTTCGAGGCCATAAGAAGGGGCATCCTGAACTGACCTACCCAACATGATCTACAACGAAAATGCACTCATACTTGCACCTTTGTCGGGGTATACCGATATCCCTTACAGGCACTCGGCAAGACGACACGGCTGCCGGTATGCATTCACCGAAATGATAGATGCTGGCGCACTGGTGTTCGCCAACAAAAGGACTGCCAGGATGACAGAACGCGCACCGGACGAACAGTGGCTCGGGGCGCAGATACTCGGATCCGAACCCACAACACTCGAAAAGGCAGTCAAAATACTCAACCAGTGCAATTTCGACGTCATTGACTTCAACCTCGGATGCCCAGCACCCAAAGTCCTCAGAAAGGGGGAGGGCGCCAAACTCGCCGAAAACATCTCCAAAGCCTCAAGATGCATCGAGACAATCGCCAAAATTTCCGTGCACCCGGTGTCGGCAAAAATCCGTATCATCGACGAGAACGACCCGGCTCCTACAATCATGCTCGCAAAAAAAATCGCCGAGGCAGGCGCAGAAGCAATCACAGTACACGCCAGAATCAAAGAAAACTTCTACTCCGGAACAGTACAACACCACATCATCAAAGAAATAAAAAACGCCCTCCAAATACAGATCATCGCCAATGGAGGCGTAAAAGACCTCCAGTCATATTGCGAGATCCGCACAAAAACCCTCTGCGACAAAATAATGGTGGCCAGAGGGGCCATGGGCAACCCATGGATATTCTCGCAGATAAGCGAAGATCGCAACACACCCCCGTCCCCTACCGAAATCGCCGATGAGATACAAGCTCATATCGAAGAGATGGCAAGCTGTTACGGCATCGAAAAAGGCCTCGTGCTCGCAAGAAAAATCATACTCGACTACCTGAAGGGAAAAGGATTCCCAAGACAACTCAAAACCCGAGTCATCAAAATCTCAAACATCCAGGAGCTGAACCTCTTCACCCGCGAAATTCGCGAACTCAGTCACCTTTCACCCTGTGGCCGGCGATCACCGCCTGCCCCCCCCTGCCCTGCCCCAGCCAAAAAAACCCCTGCCGGAAGTGATCTCGTAGGCGTTGACAACATAGTCCCTGAGCAACCGTGAGTCCTCATCGCTGAACCCCATCATCCTTCCCGCATCAATGATAAGATAATCCCGCTCCTTCTCCATCAATGAGGAAAGATCACGGAAATTCTGGAACTGTGACCTCATGGCTTCCCTTATGAGCTCTGGATCGTCGGCAGCACGCGCGGCAGCAATGGACTCGTGCATCAAGGCAAGCTTCTCGAGCAGCTTGTTGTGGTCCTCAAGTTGCTCCACCGTCATCCCGGAAGTATCGAGCTCATTAAAGAAAAGAAGCCTGTCCTCGACACTGCTGGTCATCCTCTCGTTCATCGCATTATAGTGCTCGATTATCTGCTGATACCTCTCGGGGTCGGCAGCTCTCAGGTCATGCAGGTTCATCCGGTCAGGCCTGCGCACTTGATCCCCTCCATCCCGCCTGGACACAACAGGAACAGGATCGACAACCGGAGTCACGGCAGGACTGGAAGTTTCCAACAGCTTGGCAAGTTGCTCACGCAAGCTCGACAACTCCGCATCCTTCTCGGCATCAACCACAGGGACCTCGACAAGTATCCTGTCCGGGCCGCGAGACTTCTCCAATAAATAACGATGCCGATAGTACAACAACCCTCCCGAAGACAACACCAACGCCACAACAATAACCCCAAAGAGTACTGCAAACACAGACTTTCTCATCTCAGATTCCTGTATGCATGTTCATTCATAAAATCACACCGCCACCACACACATAGACTCCACACGTAGTTTTTCAGCAGACCACATCGGGGGCGGCATACCCTTTTGGCACGTATACCACACCCCTGCGGCCGGGACAGACTAGACAAGTATGACCACTTCCACATCGGCGGCCACGGGTGCCTCTGAAATTGGCTCGCTGCATAAATATACATCAAACCGCATGAACGTCAACAATCAACAGATGAAACTGACTCAAAACTCTAAGACATGAATCGTGTGCCAAACCCGGCTTTATTTTCCTCAATACAAAGCTTGACTTCCCACGAAAAAGGTGTATCGTTACCCAAAGTAACGTTACTTCAACTGTGCAAGTGACGGGGCGAAGCGCGCCCGGGGTAACTCAGACGACAGAGCGCGGAGGACTGTGATCGGGGGCGGGGGGCGGCGATTTGTGGTGCTGCAAGCAATGCTGTGGTGGATGATAGTATTCTCATCCGCGATTATTCGCGTTATCCGCAGGGAGATTGAATTCAATGTATTTCTTCTTCCACGAATGAAACTTTTTCCTTGAACTCCCGTATGTAGTCGCCTTGCGACACATGCGTCATGTCAATCCGGTCAATTGGCTCTAAAGTCATAAATTTCTGATGATGAAACACTAGCGAAATCATGAGTTTGACCATAGAGATAGACGACAGGGAGCGTGCAGAGATTCTGAGGGAAGCCCTGCAGTCCTTAGGTTTTGAAATCGTGGCCAGACGCCTTTCGGTTGGCGACTACCTGCTGCCTGGCGGCACGGTTGTCGAGCGCAAGACCATTGACGACTTCTGTTTGTCCGTGATTGACGGCAGGCTCTTCACACAGGCACGTTCGCTCTCGATCAAGACAGAGCGCCCTCTCATCCTGATCGAAGGGCCAGGCTTCAACAACAGGTCGGTGCAGATCTCCATCGAGGCCGTCAAGGGGGCTCTGATCACTCTGGCCCAGACCTTCAGGGTACCCGTGCTGCGTTCGAGGGATGAGCAGGACAGCGCATGGCATATCAAACAGCTCGTGCTCCAGCAAGAGCTGATGGGGACACATCCCGGACCAGTGTCCAAAAGCCGCGGACGCATCACATCACGACGCAAGGAACAGATCCTAAGAGCCTTCCCCGGAATAGGACCTTCAATGGCGAAAAAACTGCTCGACGGGTTCGGGAGCATAGCCAACATCGCCAGCGCATCTCCAGACGAACTGCGAAAAATACAAGGCCTAGGCCCAAAAACCGCAAGAAAAATCATCAATATCCTCCGAGAGAAACAGGCGGAATATAAAACTGCCCGCGAATCTCGCTAATCCACACAGATAATACTAAATAATACAGTACTTTTACAAAGAGGCAACAGGGATAAGGAATACGGTGGTCGGTGATGCAGAGTTGCTGTAATGCAGTAGTGCTGTTATGCAGCAACTCCTAATCTTTCGACTTAATCTTTCGCCCTAATCTATAACGGCTAATCCGAAATCCAAAATTCGAAATCCAAAACAGAAAACCCCATAACTTTTACCACATAAGTCACATAATGCACAAAAGGGGAAGTTCGGTAGTTTCTACAGCATCACGGAATTACTGCATTGCCGACTAATGCAAATTGAAAAAACATTGGCAAACCGCATGGGCATGACAGTGCATGTGTCATGCCTGGACCGCAAGCTGAACAGGCTTTCCCGGGAATACCCCTCTCCGACAGCCGAAAAGGTCGAGGACTGGCTCGTGGATGTCGCAAATGCCCGCGGAGCAAATATTGTCAGGCGTGACACTCCTCCCGGCACATCTTTCGCCCCACCTCCCAAAGTTATATTCTCCGATGAGGAGCTGATCGTTTCAATCTGCATGCTGCAGCGGCTCGACCGCCCTCAATCGCTGCGGCTTGCCGCTCAAATGATATCACGGGGAAAGATCACTCTGAACCTCCTTTCAAGGCTCGCCGCCATGGAGAGAACCGGAGTCGTCCTGGGCGAAATGGCCCGACAGGCTCTCAAGGTCGACCCCAAACACTCGATATGGAGAAAACTTCACGAGAAATTCTCGACAGAGAGGGAACTGCGCTCCCCAGTCATTCACTGGCAAAGGCTCGCATGGCCGATAATGTCGGAAAAGGGATATAACGCCAAGTCCTGGAGGCTTGTATGCTGAGCAACTCCATCCGCCTCCTGACTCGTCTCGACGAGCTGCTGGAATCCCCGGCGGATATCACGCTGTATGGACGCGCAGCGCTCGAACTTGGGTTCCCTAATCCCAAGCACGAATACAGCCGAAGCCTTGATGTGGACATAGTCTTATGGATGGGGCAGGCCGAGGAGCTACAGAAATCCGGGAATTTCTGGGACGCACTGCAGATGGTCAACGATGAGTTCGCTGAGGGCGGCTTGTATATCAGTCATTTGTTTGAAGAGCATCAGGTCATCCTGTCTCCTGATTGGAAAACAAACCGGGTAGCTGTCAGTTTGCCTACTTCTAAGCTGAAACTTTTCAGGCTCTCCGACACTGACCTTCTGCTCTCAAAACTCATGAGGTACGACCCGACTGACCTCGATGACGTGCTGTTTATCGTCAAATCAGCCGATTTAAGCACAAATGACATCTCGATGGCTCTGAAATCAGCCCGCATACCCGATATCCCCGAAATACACGAACAGTTCGAGCTCTGCAAGAAATGGCTGGTTTCACAATTTCCTGCTTTGCCTAAATGAACAGGGTTCTTGCCATCTGCATGCTGTGCGTGTCCGTCTTCCATGACGCCAAGACTTCGGGAGCCCGGAATAAAAACACCCTGAAAAACTCCATGAAACAAGCCCTGAAAGCATGCGCCCTCATGCTCGCGCCATTCTTCACCGTGTATTCAGGCTGGACCATCAGAAACGCATATTCCGCAAACTACAACGGATTCTCCTCCGTCGGCAAGATCAACATCTACCGATACTACGCATGTCAGCTCATGGCAAAGGACAACAACATCAGCTTCGCCGAGCAGCAGGGAATATGCACCGCAAACCTCCTCGCCCAAGGCCCCCAGGCTGAACAGGCAGAATACGCAGTCAAACACGGTCTTCCAATAATCAAAGCGCAACCTTTCCGATACGCCATGATGCACATCAAAAGCGACCTCAACTCCCTATTCCCCGCCGTCGGCAACCTCTGCAAACTGACAGGCATAAAGGCCGGAGAGAAAGGAACACTCAGCGTAATCCACACGGAGGGGATCATCAGCGGAGTGAAACACTACTTCACCGGAAACCTCTGGCTGCTCGTCATCGCACTCCCCTTCTCCGCCGCCCTGGCCTTCAGATATTGCACTTCCACCGCCGGGGCATACAGCGTACTCAAACCTGAATTCAACATCACCCTGCTCTTCTACCTCCTGGTCGCGGCGTACCTGCTGCTCATCCCAGGAGCAGTCTCACACCCCAGATTCAGAGTCCCCGTCAAGCCTATCATATCCATTCTGGCGGCAGTAGGAATATGCAATATCATTCTGATGCAAAACAAGCCTGAATGAAAAATTTATGTAATGTGAGCCAACCGCCTCATGTAAATATGCATTGCCAGCACATAGAATTTAGCTCTAAGAGCTCTTGTAGCAAGCAAGCAAGTGCTTACCTTATGACATGATAAAAGCCTTAGCCAATAATTTCATTTTTACCTTCCACTCCAGACACACCAAAATCGCCTTTTTGTCGAGTGTCCTAATAGGCGGTTTTTGGGGTTACGCCTACTACATTTGTTTTTATCGCGTTTATGCCACAGAAACACTCTCATGCCAAGTCAGCCTAAGAAGTGGAGACAATTATTTGTTGCTTGGAACATTGACACTGGCAGGAATGTCGGCAGCGTATTATTTGCTCACCTTTAAAAGACATTACGAGACAACACTCCAGTTTTCCCCTTACCTAATGAAGGCGATCTGGCCCTTCATTTGCTTTTTGCCGTTCGCCTTTGTCACGCCAAACTATTTTACAATAATTGTTTTCATATTCCTAAACGCCTTGGTAATCACAAGGGTTGGGTCACTAATGGCATACCCAACACCATCCAACAAACCCACTTTTTCGCTTAAGTCTTGGCAAGCCCTTTGTGTCGTAAGTGTATTAACTGCTGTATTTGTTCTCTACGGGTTCTTGATCCAATACAGGTTTTTCGGGAATCTTTATCTTGGACATTCCGACTGGTGCGGCTTCCTGATTGTAGCCAACAATACACTTAAAGGCAAGTGTTTCCTAGACAACGAAGGCATTAATTTTTTGGGCCACCATTTTATGCCTGCCGCCTTTCTGGTTATATGTGCCTACATATACCTATTCCGTTCAATAGGTGCCTTCTTCGTTCTTGCCAGCCTGGTCGTCTATGGTAGCGCACCGATATTATATTCCTACGCTGTAAAAAAGGGCCTTTCCCCCTTTTCATCACTGGTCTTGACAACAGCTTGGCTGCTGCAACCGTCTCTCGCCAATATGTTGCCAGCTATATTCTACGGGTTCCATGGAATATACGTGGTAATGCCTTTTTTGAGCCTCTACTTTCTTACCCTTGCACTCGGATACCGGAAAACAGCATGGCTACTTATGATTTTTACCTTATTGATTCAAGAAACTGTTGCTATTTTTTGGGTCGGGCTAAGCATTGTTTATTTCCTTCAAAAAAAATATAGGCTTGCCGTATGGATGTTTGCCATAAGCACTATATATTTCTTCATCACCGTTAAATTGGTCATCCCTTGGATCGGGGAAAACAATTATCCTTACGCCGGCATGTATTATGGAGAACTGGGAAAATCAGCAACAGATATAGCCTTCAGCCTTCTGACAAACCCTTATGTCGTATTGACTAGGCTGCTGCGACTTGAAAATGCGTTCCTTGTCTCTGTAATATTACTTCCCTTTGCCATCGCTCACATACGCTACCCGACATGGTTGATCGCAAGCACAGGCATCTTCGCAGGTATTTGCCTTAAAGATGATATCCAGCTCAGTTCAATAAATTCATGGTACCAGTCTGAGATTATGATTATCACCTTCATAAGCGCTGCCGCAGGGATGGTGTTGCTAGAACCCGAAAGATCACAGGCATCAACTGGCAGATGGCTGAAATTCTATTCCTGGATCACGACTGGAGATACGAATAGGCAGCCCACGCCGAACATCATGGTTTGTTCTCTGCTGATTTCTTCGTTTTTATGCTTTTATTTTTTTAGTATCGGGTGCTACTTCGGCAAGAACTCTTGGGCAAAACATATCAATGCAACACAATTTTTTGACGAGATAAATCAAATCAAATCTTTCATTCCAGAAAAAGCAAGCATTTCAGCTACCGACAGAATCGCCGCGCACTTTATTTTGCGAAACGAGGTTTTTCTATGCCCTTCGCCTGGCAAGGACTATATCCTTTTCGATCTAGAAGACCAACTGGGCAACTCTGCTTCTATCGAGGAGTTCCGAAAACAGATGCTAGAGTCACAGGAGTACAAGCTCATTTATTATGCTCCCACAGGAAATCATACTTTCCTTCTATTCAAAAAGGGTCAAATCACACACACAGCGGTACCTCTGCCAATAGTTGACTATAGCAATTGGCAGACACTGGGCATGCCTGTTAAGCTTGACACAGAAATACCAGTTCAGTGTAGAGTGATACAAAACAACCAAAAGCAACATGAGATTACTCTACTCTTTCGTGTTATGGAACCAGTGAATCACGATGTGACTATCCATGTAGATGTAATTGCCGGCAATGGTGAGACATTACGCAAAAAAACCATTTCCTATGCTTTTGGAAACGGTATTCAACCCTTGTACCATTGCACTGAGGGTACGGTTTTCGAAATAAAACTTGACGTACCCCAAAATACACACTTTATGAATGTTTCATTAAAGCCTCGACATCCAGTGATAGGTTCAAATAATCTCTTGAGGGATTAACACTATGACACAAATTGACAAGAACGAGCTGCTCGAGCTCGAGATACTCAGGCATGTCGAGACGACTCCACGCCTGAACAACCGAATGGCCGCGGCAAAGCTCGGCTGCAGCGTGAAGCTCGCACACGCTCTAATATCAAAAATGGTCGACCGCGGCCTGCTGCACGTGAAGAAACTCCACTCCCGAAGATGGGACTATTTCCTCACCCCGCACGGGATAGCCGAGAAAGGCCGACTGACCTACGAGTTCCTCGATTTCTCACTTAATTTCTACCACAATGCCAGAAAACACAGCTCGCTTACCTGCAGAAGACTCGCCGAGGCTGGCAAAAAAGAGATAGCCTTCCTCGGCACCGGCGACCTGGCTGAAATCGTCTATTTGGGTGTCAAGGAGTGGGGGCTCGAGCTGGTCGAGGTCTTCGATGGAAACACCCCGAAAACATTCCTCGGACACCCCGTGCAACCGATCAAGGAACTGCCCGGCTCCAAGGCCGATGCCATTATCGTGTGCCTGTACGACAAGGCCAACCCGATGCGGAAGGACTACCTCCCCGAAAACATTGTCAGGAAAAACAACATGTGCTGGATCTTCCAGGAAAACGAAGATCAGAAACCCAAGGATCCAGAACTCCATACAAACACCACACCCATGAAGGAGCTCCTGAAAAAAAACAATCTGACTCTTTCCCCAGCCGAAAGAATGGCCAAATTCGAGGCACTGCAGAAAAACGCCCTGCAAAACATGTCCCCGGAAGGGAAAATAAGATTCACCCGACGAAACATGAGGAAAAGAGCAGTCCCAAGAAGTCCTGAAATTCTGAAGTCCTGAAGTCCTGAAATTCTAATGTTATCACAGCATCTCCCTTCACGGTTCCTCGTCGCCCTAATCTTTCGCCGGAGGCGATTCAAAACCCCATCTTGATTCGCGTTCATTCGCGTAATTCGCGGGCAGTCTTGATAAAATTATTCTATGGTTTATCCGATGAAACTTTTGGAAGCGCTTAGAGACCACAGTGTCGAGTTCGTCATCATCGGCGGTCATGCCGTGTGCTTCCACGGATACATAAGGACAACCGAGGACTTCGATATAATCATCAATCCAGATGACAGCAACAAGGAGAAACTATGTCACGCCCTGTTTGCAATGAACGCTTGCTGGATAAGCGACGAGATTGACCCCGCCACAAACTCGGGAAAAACCATCCCGGTGTCGCTGGAATTCGTCAAAAACAACCACCTTATGATGCTCTGCACAGACCACGGATACTTGGATGTCTTCGATTTCATCCCCGGCTTCCCGGATGTCTCTGTCGAGCAGATTTTCCAAGACAGCCAGGAGCTCAACGGCATGCGCTACGCCTCGCTAGAATGGCTCCTCAAAATCAAACGCAAATCCACCAAGCCACGCGACATCGAGGATATAGAACAACTATCATCCTAAATCGAAAACAAATGCATAATGCCCCATGCCTTCAGCCACAAAAATCACAAAAGACACAAATGAGGGGAAGTTCTGGAGTGCTCGTCCTAAAACATCGAGTGAATTCGTCGAGCCGTTTACGGCATGACTAATTCACTCAATCTCAGTGTTCTTTATTTCTCTGTGTCTCCGTGCCTCCGCCCCAAACCTTTTGGCGGCAAGCTCTTTTGGCGCGAGTGCCACGCCGGAGCGGTCGGGACAGACCATACAGGTATGCCCGCTCACGCATCGGCGTGGCCTCGCATTCAAAATAGCAGGCCGCGCGGCCACGGGTAGTCTTGAAATTGGCTCTCTTTATAAAGATTTCGTATTAGCTACATTCAAGAGCGAAGTGCAACTTCATGTAGTTGATTAACATTGTCAATTGGTATATCTTTATTAATTGACAAAAATTAAT
>JAFGFR010000173.1 GCA_016930955.1 Victivallales bacterium
ACATCTTTCGTTGAGGGAAGGTCTTCCCAGGGCAGTGGTTCAGGCTCTGGCATCGGGCAAGCCGGCCATATGCTTTGCCCTTGATGGTGCGCCGGAGGTGGTCCTCGACGGGGTGACGGGGTATTCCGTCGAGGCCGGGGATGTCTCCAAGGTTGCCGATCTGGCGGTGGGTCTGCTTGAGGATCGCGGAAAACTCAAGGAGCTGGGCGAGAACGGCAGGGATTTGGTCAAGGAGAAGTTCGACTGGAGACGAATGGGGGATATCCTGGAGGAGGAGTACTATCGCGGACTGGGGATGGCCGATGATTGAGTTTATTTCGGAATCAGAGAGCGCCACGGCAGATTTTGCATCTGAATTTGCAGGAGGGGAAGTGTCGGCAGGCGCGGTGATTGCGTTGAGGGGAAGCCTCGGCGCAGGAAAGACCGTGTTCGCGCGGGGTTTCGCGGCAGGGCTGGGCATATCCTGCCCTGTGACGAGCCCGACGTTCACGATAGTCCAGGAGTATGCCGTTCCGGGCGGAATAAGTGGAGGCTTGCCCGTATGGCTCTACCATCTTGACCTTTACCGTGTCCTGGACGAGTCTGCGGCCTTGGCATTCGGTATCGAGGATTTTCTTGATGCCCCTGACGCGGTCAAGCTTATAGAATGGCCCGAGCGTATCGAGGGTCTTTTGCCGATGGACACGATTGACATCACTATAGAGCACATTGATGAAAGAAGAAGGAAGATCACCTCGACTTTGGTCTCATGACTCTGAGCCGATAAGCTTCCCGATGCGTTTGGACAGATATCTTGCGCTTTCGGGCATTGCCTCGAGAAGGCATTCCGCCGAGCTTGTCCGGAGCGGGTTGGTCAGCGTCAACGGGGTCGTCGCCGATGCCCCGGGATTAAAGGTCTCCCCAGAGGATGATGTCTTGTTCCGGGGGCGCAGGGTTTTCCCGGAAGAGCGCTGCTATGTGATGCTGAACAAGCCACGCGGGTACATTTGTTCTGCCTCGGATCCTCATGCCTGCCGGACGATCTACCAGTTGGTGGACATCCCTGGCCACAGGCTTTTCTCTGCCGGCAGGCTGGACCTCGACAGCGAGGGCCTCATCATACTGACCGACGACGGAAATTTCGCACAAATGCTCACACATCCGAGCCACGGTATCGAGAAGCGTTATCTGGTCAGGACCGACCGACCGATAGGCAGGGAAAGAATATCTGAGTTCAAGAAGGGGATAACAGACAAAGGGGAGCTGCTCAAGGCGAAAGATGTGCTTGACGCAGGCGACGGGGGTTATATTTTTGTGATGGGGGAGGGAAGGAAGCGAGAAATCCGGAGGATGCTCTCTTCGGCATCGCTGAATGTGGAGCTGCTCCGGCGGATAGCAGTGGGGGGGCTGGCGCTCGGCAACTTGCCCGTCGGGAAGTGGAGATATCTGACCCCAGAGGAAATAACAGCAACATTAGAGCCAATTTCAAAACTCCGCGTTGGGGGCGCAGGCGCGGCCATGGGTAGTTCTCATAAAAAATAATTTGAAAACTTGATTTTAATTTTTGATTTACACACTATCTTACCAGATCATGAAGGACGGCCGATCTCGATAAGGAGAAGAGGCCAGCGGGCGATAACACAGGTCAAACAAATGAGCATACAGGAAATCGAGTCCACAATAAGGGATATTCCTGATTTCCCGAAGAAGGGAATCATTTTCAAGGATATCACCCCTTTGCTACAGTCGAGGGAGATATTCGCGGAGGTCATAGAAAAGCTCTGCGAGCCCTACAGGGAGAACATCCCGGACTATATCGTGGCAGTCGAGTCGCGAGGCTTTATCTTCGGGTCGCCGATGGCTCTAAGTTTGGGATGCGGGATTGTCCCGGTAAGGAAAAAAGGCAAGTTGCCCTACAAAACCTTCGAGGAGACCTACGATCTCGAATATGGCACGGCAACCGTGGAGATGCATGTTGACGCGTTGAAGCCCTCCGACAGGGTGGTTGTGGTGGATGATCTCCTTGCCACCGGAGGCACCGCAGCAGCAGCAGTCAAGCTCATCGAGAGATTCTCAGCCGAAATCCTCGGTCTGGAATTCCTGATCGAGCTGTGTTTCCTTAAAGGCAGGAAGGCCCTGGAGAAGTATAGGGTCAGTTCCCTTATCAAGGTCGACTGAATCAAAACACACTTGCCATGGACCGACCGGTGTGCTATATTGGCTCCTTGAATGTCTTGGATTAAGGATTTGACACAGGTTCTGTAGAATGAAATACGCGATACTTAGTGATATTCACGCCAATCTGGAAGCACTCAACGTAGTGATGGACAAATGCAAGCAGTGCGGTGTGGAGAAATATGTATGCCTTGGCGATGTGGTGGGATACAACGCCAATCCGTCCGAGTGCCTCGAGATACTCAGGGGAGTGGATCTCTTGGCCTGTGTAAAGGGCAACCACGACGAGTACGCTTCCTCCGAGGACGAGGAGATGGTGGGATTCAACCCACATGCCAGAGAGGCAGTTCTGTGGACAAAGTCGCATCTTTCAGAAGAGCAGCAGGCATGGCTCGCCGCCCTGCCGATGAAGAAGACCATACGCGGGACCAATATGACGATAGTACATGCCACACTCGACTCCCCCGAGGCTTGGGGCTACATATTTGACGTACACCATGCGACAGATAATTTCTCCTACCAGTTTACCCAGCTGTGTTTCTGCGGTCACTCTCACGTCCCGATAGCCTTTTCCAAGCGTCCGTTGACGATGGGGGGCGAGAATCCCATCCAAGAGATCATCGAGTGGCGCACGCCGAAGAACGTGCCACCAGAGGAGCTTCCCGAGTCTATGGAGGTCAAGCTGGAGACCGGATGGAAGTATCTGATAAACGTCGGGAGCGTGGGGCAGGCGAGGAACCGTGACCCGGTGGCCTCCTTCGCCATCTATGATGCCGACAATGCGACCGTGACCCGCTACCGCCTGGGCTACGACATCGCAACCGCCCAAGCGAAGATTAAGGAAGCAGGTCTGCCCGAGAGGCTGGCGTTGCGGCTCGAGCGCGGAAACTGAGCCGGACATCAGCAAACGTGTCTCGACCACCCCTTTAATTAATAAGGTGATTATGTTATCAAGCCAATTTGCTCCAGGACGAAATGCACTTTTTGTCTTCCTTGCAGGGCTTCTGTATCTGCCTCTCTCGACTCTTGATGCCCAGCTTGCGCTCTCGGTCGGGCTTGACCGCGACGGCTATCTGCTGAATGAGCCGGTGTTTGCAAAGGTCGTGGTGAGGAACTACAGCGGCAGGGGGCTGATTTTCGGAGAGAACGAGGCATTGCGAGGCAAGATCGAGTTTGAGATACATTCCCCTGACGGCAGGGTGCTTGAGCCTTTGGATTATGATTTCGATCCTTTCGAGGGGGCCGTCCTTAATCCGGGAGTCACTATGGACTTCATTCTTCCGGTGTCCCGCATGTACCCGGTCACCAAAGCCGGCAGCTATTCGATCAAGGCAGTCATGTCCCATAACCAGCTCCCTTCATCCTACGAGTCCAAGCCGAACAAGTTCTCGGTATTCAACGGCATCACGGTCTGGACAAGGATAATCGGGATGCCTGATGTTCTCTCTTTGAATCCCGAGTCCAAGATAAAGAGCAGGACAGCTAAAATCCTCAGCTTCTTCGACGGGAAAAAGAAGATATATGCCCTGAGTATCGAGGACGACAGGTATATATATGGTGTCTTGCGTCTTGCCCCGGACATTGGCGGGAAGAAGCCCGATGTAGAGGTTGACGGGCTCGGGCGGATACACACGCTCCTGCAGGTCGGGCCGAATGTTTACTCCTATTTCGTCTACAATCTTGACTGCCGTCTCGAGGACAGGCAAAACTATGTCAAGGCTGACGGAGTCAATCCCCGGCTGTTCCGCAACGAAGACCAAGGGACGGTTACAGTCATAGGAGGGCGAAAGGCCATCAGGAACCAGGATTTCATCGATGAGGACTACAATCCCTTCTTCCCCTCCGACTCCCGGAAATTATCGGATTAAAATTCAGCATGGATGCAGATTATATGGAAAAGGAAGTTTCGCAGCTGGCTCCCGAGGATGTTTTTGCACAAAGGATGTCCAAGAAGGATGATCTGGAGAGTCATGGGATCAAGCCGTTCGGGGGTGCCTTCGCAGGATCTGTAGGAGTGGCAAAGGCACGGGGGATGTTCAAACCTGAAGGCTCGGCCAAAGCGCGTGTCGCGGGAAGGCTTACGGCTTTCAGGGTAATGGGCAAGTCCATTTTTTGCGACTTGAAGGACTCTTCGGGCAGGATTCAGATTTATTTAAAGAAGGATGTTCTGGGCGAGCCGGCGTTTCTTGTCTTCAAAAAACTGGATATCGGCGACATAGTCGGTGTCGAGGGTGCCTTATTCATGACCAAGATGGGTGAGATCACTTTGAATGTGGAGACATTTGAGCTGCTGAGCAAGTCTCTGCGTCCCTTGCCTGAAAAGTGGCATGGACTTACTGATATAGAACAGAGATATCGGCAGCGTTATCTCGATCTGATAGTCAATGACGACAGCCGGGCCATATTCCAGATGAGGTTCAAGATAATCCGCGAGATCCGCAAATATCTGGAGGCTCATGGTTTTGTGGAGGTCGAGACACCCATGCTCCAGCCCCTGCCCGGCGGGGCGGCGGCAAAGCCATTCGAGACATTCTACGAGGCTCTCGACTCCAGGATGTATCTTCGTGTCGCCCCGGAGCTGTACCTCAAAAGACTGCTCGTGGGGGGCTTCGAGAAAATCTATGAACTCAACCGGAATTTCCGCAACGAAGGCATGTCGAGAAGGCACAACCCGGAATTCACCATGATCGAGATATATCAGGCCTACGGCGATTGTTCGACAATGATGGAGCTGGTCGAGGACCTGGTGACGACTGTAGCCATGAATGTTCTCGGAACGCTCGACATATCACATTCCGGGGACAAGCTTATCAACCTTGCACGTCCTTGGCGCAGGGTTTGCTACCGCGACCTGCTGCTTGAGAAATGCGGCGGGGACTGGTTTGACGTGTCAAGCTCAGAGAGAGCCTCGCGTGCCGCAGGGATGGGACTGGACATCACTTCAGACACCCCTGATTTCGAGGTCAGCAACGAGGTCTATGAGAAGCTGGTCGAGCCTACGTTGCTGCAACCCACGTTCGTCACCCGGTTCCCGGCGGAGCTTGTGCCGCTGGCCAAACGCTGCGAGGACGATCCCGCTCTGGTGGATGTTTTCGAGCTCGAGATCAACGGACAGGAGATCGCCCCGGGATATTCCGAGCTGAATGACCCCATCGAGCAGAGAAGGCGTTTCGAGGCACAGATCAGGCTTTCAGGCTCAAAGGAAAACTCTGAAGGCAATATTGACGAGGATTTCCTTGTCGCCCTCGAGCACGGCATGCCGCCTGCTGGAGGAATGGGCATCGGGATAGACCGGCTGGTGATGATGCTCACTGGTGCCGGGGCCATCAGGGATGTCGTGCTTTTCCCGCAGCTCAGACCCATAAGGCGTGGATGATCGACACGGAGAAGGACAACCGGAAATTGGTCGAAAGGTCTGTGCTGATAGGGGTGCAGGCGACCGGCATGTCACCCGGGATGATACGCGAGCATATGAACGAGCTGCGCGAGCTCGTCTCTACAATGGGGGTGCCAGTGGTCGGTGAGACCACACTTGTTCTGAAGCGGCCGTCTGTGAGGTACTACGTGGGCTCGGGAAAGGCCGAGGAAATTGCAGAGTTCGCTAGATCGTTAAACGCCGACTGCCTCGTGTTCGACTGCGACCTGACACCCTCGCAGCAGAGGAACTGGGAGTCGCTGACAAAGTTGTGTGTCATTGACCGACAGGAAGTGATAATAGATATCTTCGCGTCGAGGGCTTCCACCCGGGAAGCTGTGATCCAAGTCGAGCTGGCGAGGCTGCAGTACTCTCTTCCCAGGCTTACCAGAGCATGGACGCATCTTTCTCGCCAGCGCGGCGGGGCGAAAGGGACGCGAGGAGAAGGTGAAAAGCAAATCGAGGTCGACAGGCGGCTTGTCCAGAGGAAGATAGGCACTCTGAAAAAAGAGCTTGTCGAGGTCGTGAGGCAACGGCAGACTCAGCGCAAAAGACGAGAGCGGAATATCCTGCCGCATGCTGCCGTGGTGGGATACACCAATGCGGGCAAGTCCTCTTTGATCAACTCTCTGTCGGGGGCAGGATTGTTTGTCGAGGACAAACTTTTTGCCACGCTGGACCCCAGCACGCGAAGGGTCGTGCTCGATAGCGGCAGGGAACTTCTCATGACCGACACGGTGGGCTTCGTCCGCAAGCTCCCGCATACACTGGTTGAATCATTCAAGTCCACACTGGAGGAAGCTGTCCTTGCGGACCTTATAATCCTTCTTCTTGACGCTTCAGACCCGTATATGGAGGATCACCGGAAGACATCTATGCAGGTTCTTGCCGAGCTCGGTTCGGAGGGCAAGGAAATACTAACCGTGTTCAACAAGTTGGATGCTGTGGATGATCCGGTGCTGATGGCTTCACTCAGGGCGATGAACCCTCGGGCCTTGTTCATTTCTGCCATGACTGGCGCGGGCATGGACGAGCTCCACAAGGTTCTTGATGAGAAAATAAGCTCCTCGACCAGGGTGTTCAAGCTCGAGGTACCACCATGCCGACACGATCTTGTATCAAAACTCCACCGCGAGTGCAGGGTGCTTTCGATAAGCTACCGCGACGACGGCACGGCAAATATAACAGCAAGCATAGACTCGAGGCTCCTCGACATCTTCAGACCAGTGACCCTAAATGAAGCAGTTAAATCTCAAAAATGACAGTTAACACATTTGCATATAAAGCTTTAAGAATAGATCCACGGCACACTGCGGCAACTGCTTTATTTAGGGTGATTGCTGAAGGCTAATGTACCTCTCCAGGCTGGCACCCGCGACCGATGGGTCGGGGCAAAGTTTTGACATCTGCTCTTTAGGAATGTGGCTTATTTACAAGTCGAGGCACGAGGTTTTTTTGCTGTCTTCGGGGTGTCCTCCAGATTTTGCTTTCCTTGTCCGTCATTCGGTCTCTCCGGATCGGGATCCTCGATGTTCAGCAGCTTCTTGATTTCCTTGATGTCCATGACCTCTTTCTTGAGGAGCGTATCAGCCAAGGTCTCGAGATTGGCCTTTTCTTTTTTGAGAATGGCCGCCGCCCGGCTGTGCGCCTCGTCTATGATCCGCTTAATCTCAAGGTCTATCTCCCTGCCTGTCTCTTCGCTGTAGTCGTCGGTCTTGGTGATGTCGCGCCCCAAATAAATATGCTCGCCCCTCGAGCCGTACTGGACAGTTCCCATCCTGCTGCTCATCCCGAACGAACAGACCATCCCTCTGGCAACCGTGGTGGCTTGTTGTATGTCGCTGGATGCCCCGCTGGTGATCTCCTTGAAAACCAGCTCCTCGGCACATCTTCCACCCATTAGCACCGCGATCTCGTCAAGGAAGTCGGTCATCGACCGGATGTAGCGGTCCTCTTGCGGAAGCGACATGGTGGCCCCGAGATATGCCATGCCTCTGGGGATGATGGTGACCTTATGCACCGGCGTGGCCTTGGGGCATCTGAGGGCCACCAAAGTATGTCCCGCCTCATGATAGGCAGTGATCCGCCTCTCCTCTTCGCTTATCTTCCTGCTTTTACGTTCGCGCCCCCACCTCACCTTATCTCTGGCCTCTTCAAGATCCACCATCTCGGCCTCTTTCTTGTCCTGCCTTGCGGCGAGGAGTGCGGCCTCGTTTATCAGATTCGCCAAATCCGCACCGCTGAATCCCGGAGTCCCACGCGAGATGATGTCAAGATCCACGTCATCGCTTAGCTTGATGTTCTTGGCATGGACTTCGAGTATCTCTTTGCGGCCTTTGATGTCAGGGAGGTCGAGCATAATCTGGCGGTCAAGCCTACCCGGACGCGTCAGAGCCGGGTCAAGAACATCTGGACGGTTGGTCGCCGCAAGTATGATGACTCCCTCCTGCGTCTCCATCCCGTCCATCTCGACCAGAAGCGCGTTGAGTGTCTGCTCCCTCTCGTCATGCCCGCCGCCGATGCCTGAAAACCTGGATCTGCCAACCGCATCGATCTCGTCTATGAATATCAGGCAGGGCGCATGTTGCTTGGCCTGCTCGAACATGTCCCTCACCCGGCTTGCACCGACCCCAACAAACATCTCGACAAAGTCCGACCCGCTTATGGTGAAAAAGGGCACCTTGGCCTCCCCGGAGATGGCTTTGGCAAGCAGTGTCTTGCCAGTTCCAGGAGGGCCCATCAGCAAAGCCCCCTTTGGAATCTTGGCGCCCAACATCTTGAACTTCAGAGGATCCTTGAGGTAGTCCACCAGCTCTCTTGTCTCTTCCTTGGCCTCCTCCGCGCCGGCGACATCGTTGAACGTGATTTTCTGTGTGTCGGGGAGCAGCATCCTTGCCCGGCTCTTGCCGAACTGCATGGCACCGCGTCCAGCAATCTTCATCTGCCTCGAGAAGAGGAAGTAAAGAACCCCTATAATGATCAAAATAGGCAGTAAGGTAGTGATCAATATCCCGATCCATTGGCTTTTCGGCTTAGTGGCTCTTTCGACTTTGCAATCGCTGAGCAGCTGATCGAGCCTGTCGGTAAGCTCGACCTTTACCTGATAGTTCCTTGTCGCAGGCTCCTCCCCCCCCTCAGGGGTATATTTGTACTTGCCCTCCAGCAACTGGACCTTTTCAGTCAGAGGCGTGCTTTCCACTGTCTGGACATTGCCCTCCCTCAGCTCGCTCTCGAACTTGGACTGCGTCCAGACAGTGATTTCCTTCCGCGTCTGCGTGAATACAAACAAAATCCCCATGCCCACAAATATCAGCAGCCAGACAACGACCGCTATCTGGGGCCTTTTGCCAGGCTGGTTCAGAGGAGGAGTGCCCGAATCGGATGTTTTCTTCACATCTTCGGTTTTCTCTTCGGTCTTTTTTTCTTTTTCCTTAGGCATATGGCTCACCACTAAGTGTTTGTTCTGACAAAACGGTTCTCTCGGGAACATGCCAGATGTCGTCTTCGCGGAAGAGATGTCGAGAGAAAAGCAGACATCAGCAGGTACGAGCCTCCCGGCTGGCCGAAATTCGTCGTTCGGCGATTCGACCGGAAATTTCCTCCGATAGCTGAGCCGAGGGCTTCTGCTTGAAAAACATGAAGTAGGCAAGGATGCCAAGCAGCACCACGACCAGCAGAACCAGAAACACCACCACGGCAGTGATGAGCATGGATGACTTGCCATCCTTCCCGCGCTTGGCGAAGGGGTCGAAGTTCTCCATCTTGTTCACGGTCGAGATCCCGACCTCGGACCCGCCAAGGCTTATCCCCGTCTGAGTCTTGATGACGCTGGTCATGGATTTGTCGTCACAGTCGTAAAGAATCTCGATGCCTCCGATCTGCAGGATATCCGCGTTCTGGAGCACCTGCTCGACTATCGGAATATTATTCACCCTTGTGCCGTTGGTGCTCCCGTTGTCAATCAGGGCATAGGCACCGTCTCTCTTCACGAAGTCGCAGTGATGTGTGCTTATGGTGGGGTCGGGGATACATATGTCCCTATCCTGCACCCTGCCGCAGGAGTAAAAGTCTTCACTGAGCTCAAATCGCTGTCCGCGAAGCTGCTCAGACAAAATTATCAGTTTAGGCGTACCAGCCATTATCACATATCCTTCGTCGCCATGCCCTGCCCTCATTTACACATTCACACCAGGACGGACGGACGGGAATATAGCCAGTCAAAACCAAGTTGTCAAAAAACAATTCGATTTTTGACGAAAATATTTTATTTTTCATTTTCCCCAAAGAGCGTATGGAAATATCCGCCATGCGTGGTAGCTTAACAACTGCCCTCTTCGCCCTGGGTCGAGGCTTGGGCGTTTTAATGGGTCGGAGATGAGTAGAGGACTTGAATATATCGGAGCGGTATGAATAGCAAAGAGGAGCAATTGAATTTAAAAATCGAGGAGGTTCATCCCTGCATCAGGACGGCTGTCGCGGAATTCCCTGCAGACTACGTCGATAGACAGAGAGATGAGGCAATCAAACATTTCACGCAAAACTCGGCATGTCCCGGGTTCCGCAAAGGCAAGGCACCCAAATCGATGGTGCTGAGCCGCCATGGCGCGGATATCGACCGTCATCTGGGAAGCGTACTTGCAAAAGCCGCTTTCGCCAAATTTGTGGAGAACAAGGACCTTGATTTCCTGATGACTCCTGACATAGAGGGCGATCTCCCGAAGATCGAGCAAGGGAAGGAATATATTCTGAAGCTGAAAGGCTATGTCGTCCCGCCCATGGACTTGCCTGACTACAAGGGGATAAGCCTGGAAAGGGAGTCGGACAAGGTGTCCGAGGAGGATGTAGATAAGGAGATAAAACGGTTTTGTGAGCTATATGCTGAATTTCAGGAGGTCGATGAGCCTGCAGTCTCCGGGGACATGCTGAAGATATCCTACACCTCTGATTTTGATCCCGGCGAGTCAGCCCGGACTGCCATCAAAAGATATGCATCTGCAAGCGACACATGGTGTGTGCTCTGCGATCCTGAGATGCTGCCGGGCATCGTCGCCGCCATGCTTGGTTGCAGACCTGGAGAGAAAAGAAAGCTGACATCGGAGTTCCCAGCAGATTTCCCCGAGTCCGAGATAGCCGGCAGGAAGGTGGCATACGAGATCGAGCTTCATTCGATCCAAAGAAGGACTCCTTTGAAGTCCGCCGAGGCACTCAAGGACAAAATCGGCTTGGACGATGTCGGGAAAATGCGGGACCACATATCCGAGGCAATGTCGGATTCACGGCGGAACCAGAGCCGCATGAAAGTTGAGCATGATGCTCTGGAGCATGTCTCCAAGGCTACGAAAGACATTGATATACCCATGGAGCTTCTCGGGCGCTTCATACTTGTCGAGATCGAGGATTTGATAAACTCGATGGTCAGGACGAATGACGATCTTAAGGAGTTCAGGAAGTCGGAGGAGCACTACAGGAAGATTGCCGAGTCTTTGGCCAGAAAGAAAATTGAAATTTTCCTGGCCTGCCGCAAAATCGCCAGAATCGAGAACATATCAGTCAAAGATGAGGAGATCCAAAATGAGCTTAGCCGCCTCGAAAGCCACTCGGGTCTTGACAAGCAGAGGTTCAGAAAGTTCATAACCCGCCCGGGGAGACTCGATTCCATGCACGTCAACCTGCTGGTCGCAAAGATCGCCAGAATGATTGTGAAAAACGCAGAGATCAAAGAGGTCCCCTGGAAAGGTTCAGAAGGAGATCGCGACGCAAAGGCCAGAGAGCCCGGAAAATGACGTCCCTCCGGACGTCTGTCAGGAAGTCAGAGCAAAAATAATAAGCTTAATAGTTATTTTGGGAGGATGCAAATGTCCACACTTGTGCCGATGGTGGTTGAACAGACAGGCCAGGGGGAAAGGGGTTACGACATATTCTCGCGCCTGCTTAAGGACAGGATTGTCATCATAGGCTCCGCGATAGACGACAACGTGGCGAACATCATGGTGGCCCAGTTGCTCTATCTGCAGTCCGAGGATGCCAAAAAGGACATAGACATTTACATCAACAGCCCTGGAGGGGCGGTTTCCTCGGGGATGGCAATCTACGACACCATGCAGATACTGAGCTGCGACATAAAGACCTTCTGTGTCGGCCAGGCCGCCAGCATGGGTGCCCTTCTGCTCGCCGCCGGGACCAAGGGCAAAAGGTTCGCACTGGCCAACTCCAGGATAATGATACACCAGCCTCTCGGCGGTGCTGAGGGCCAGGCTTCCGACATAGCAATCCACGCCAAGGAGATAATCAGGATCAAGGACAATCTGAACCACATTTTGGCCAGGCATTCGGGGAAGCCTATCAAGAAGGTGGCTCAGGATACCGAGCGAGACTATTACATGTCGGCCGAGGAGGCAAAGTCCTACGGCCTGGTTGACGAGGTCCTGACAAGTTTAAAGCAAAAGGCGAGCTGAAGTTATGGCGAGAAGAACCAACGATAGGATGATGTGCTCCTTCTGCGGCAGGAGCGCCAACAAGGTTGGCCCTCTGATATCAAGTCCGACCGGGGCGAACATATGCAACGAGTGCATACAGATATGCGCAGGGATGTACAATGAGGACAAAGCCGGCAGCAAGCAGCAGAAGGCGCAGACCAAACCGGAGATCGGCACTATGAGGGTGCCGGCCCCGAATGAAATACACAAGGTGCTTGACTCATATGTCATCGGCCAGGACAAGGCAAAAAAGATCTTGTCGGTTGCTGTGCATAACCACTACAAAAGGCTCAAAAGCACAATAGCCAACGACGATGTGGAGATAGACAAGAGCAATGTTCTGATCCTCGGCCCCACTGGAACCGGGAAGACACTTCTGGCGAAAACACTTGCCAGGGCGATCGATGTGCCCTTCTGTATCTGCGATGCCACGACTGTAACCGAGGCAGGATATGTCGGCGAGGATGTCGAGAACATCATCCTGCGACTGGTGCAGGCCGCGGACTACAATATCGAACGAGCTCAAATCGGGATAATCTACATAGATGAGATAGACAAGATCGCGCGCCGGACCGAGAACGTCTCGATCACCCGGGATGTCTCCGGCGAGGGTGTCCAGCAGGCATTGCTCAAGATTTTCGAGGGGACAGTCGCAAACGTGCCACCCAAAGGAGGCAGGAAGCATCCCCACCAGGAGTATCTGCAGGTCGACACATCAAATATACTCTTCATATGCGGCGGCGCCTTCTCCGGGTTGGACAAGATTGCCCAACGACGCATAGGCAGGCAGATACTAGGGTTCCGCCGGCTACAGGATAAGGCGACACAAGACATAGACCTGCGCGACAAGAACCCCCTGTCAATGCTTGAGCCGGAGGATTTGATCAAGTATGGGCTGATACCAGAGTTTGTCGGCCGCCTGCCGGTGCTGACTTGCCTCGACCCCTTGTCAAAAGACGACATGGTGCGCATTCTCACAGAGCCCAGGAACGCTTTGGTCAAACAGTACGTCAAACTGCTGGCCATGGAGGATGTCAAGCTGGAGTTCTCGCCGGAAGCACTCGAGGCAATTGCAGAAAAGGCCTTCGAGAAGGGTGTCGGCGCACGCGGGTTGAGATCGCTCATAGAGGAGCTGATGCTCGATGTCATGTATGAGGCCCCGTCCCTCCCTCAAGGCTCAGAATGCGTCGTTACAGACGAGGCTGTGAAAAATAATTCCCCTCTTATAGGGAACCCCAGGACCCTCGACCTTCGATGCCAGCCAAGAAGAAGCAGTTCCGGCTCCGCGGCCTAGGCTTCCGGGACGGTCCAGACATGATGATAATGACGGCGATATGAACACTCGGAGTCTCGAATGAATTTTGCAATTCTGGTACTGGTGCTGGCAATCGTCAACCTTATAGCTCTGCTCTTCTTCCAGCACGGCAAGGTAGTGATCGCCACGAGGGAAAAGAGCGGGCAGTCCAAGCAGATGGCTAAGGAGCGCGAGGCAACCGCGGCCATACTCGAGCTCTCTGGTGACGCTATCAACACCGACATGAGCGACGAGTCATTCCTCGCCGGGTATATCTCATATGCGGACAGGGCAATACAAGGCAGT
>JAFGFR010000174.1 GCA_016930955.1 Victivallales bacterium
GCGTGAACCGCGTTGGGAGCGCAGGCGCGGCAGACGGTGCGGCGAAATAGCTGGTGCATACCCGAAGCTGTCTGTGCCTGCCATTTCGCCGTGGCGCATGCCGTGCCTCCGCCCCAACCCCTTTGGGCGGCATGCTCTTTTGGCGCGAATGCCACACCGGGGCGGTTGGGACAGACCATACAGGTATGCCCGCTCCCGCATCGGCGTGACCCAACATCCAAAATAGCAGGCCGCGCGGCCACGGGTAGTTTTGAAATTGGCTCAAAGGCTTGAAAATATCTTCCCGCGTGATAAGTTAAATCGCCAATGGGTCATAAAATAATTAATGCGACACCGATGGAAGGACAAAAAAATGCCGACAAATCATTTCACCTGACGGCAGACCGCCATGGAGAGGCGAAGATGTCTTAGTAGTTGTTGAACGACCCCAAAGTTTCATTTAAACCTGAAAATCACGGAGGAATTTCCAGATGATCGAGGAAACTAACGGAAAGACAGAAGAGGTAGATCCCTATTTGGAAGCGGCAAAGGGAGCCGGGCGCATCCAAGCCGAACAGGACGACCGGCAGCTCGCGATGATGTGCCACCTGCTCGGGCTCATCACCTCCGTCTTCGTGCCGATGGTCTTTGTGCTTTCAAAAAAAGGCGACTCAGACTTCCTGACTCACCACGAGACCCAATCGCTCAATTTCCAGATAACGATGATCCTGGCGATGACGCTGGCGATATGGCTCGATTTCAATGTGTTCGAGCATGCATACTTAATTCCAGTAGTGCTCATTTCCGACATCATCCTTTGCATCACCGCCGCGATTCGCGCGAACGAGTCTATTCTCTATGTGTATCCGCTTTCCATCCCCTTTTTGAAACCCAGAAAGACCGACCGGCCGCACGCCTGACAATGGAGCCATGCCGAACAGCGCTGCGGTTGACGATTCGAATTTACTCGTGATCCGTTCTCCTCGCCGATCTCCTCAACCGATTGCCGGCGCCACCTTCATTTTTCGGTGAGCTTCACAATACACCTGAACACTGAACACTGAAACCTGAAACCTGCCTGCCGGTTCACGGTTCACGCAGAGTTTTAAAATTGGCTCCAAAGCTTTAGGCAATATCCTGTATGACTGCTGCGGCGCAGAATGCCGCGAAGACGGGCGGCATGTATGACACTGTGCCGACGGCGGCCCCGACATCGGTGAAGTCCTCGTCGTCGGTGTCTTTCTGCTTGTCCGGGCGAATGATGCCGCCTCCGAGTCCTTCCGGGGAGAAGACGACCTTTAGTCCCTTGAATATCCCACGTTTGTGCAGGCGCTTGCGGACCATCTTGGCGAGTCGGCAGTTGTGAGACTCGGAGATGTCGGCCAATCTGACCTCTTCCGGGCGGACCTTCCCCCCCGCACCCATCGAGCTGACAATCCTGACACCCTTCTCCAGGCAGCACGCTATCAGAGAGACCTTGTGAGAGAGTATGTCAATGGCATCAACGACGTAGTCGTAGCCTTCGCCGGAAAGTTCTTTTGTCCTGTCCTCCCGGACAAACTCGTGCAGAAAGCGTATCCTGGCCTCGGGATTGATGTCCTTCAGCCTTTCGGCGAAGACCTCCGCCTTACCCTTGCCCAGCGTCGAGCGCAGCGCACCCAACTGGCGGTTGACGTTGCTCTCGGCGAAGACATCCCCGTCAGCCACGGTCAGGTTCCCTATGCCGGCGCGGCACAGGAATTCCGCAGCGTACCCGCCAACACCCCCAAGCCCGACCACCAGGACGTGTCTTCTTGCGAGATTCGCAAGTCTCTCTTCCCCCAGCAGGAGGGCTGTCCTATGGTTCCAGCCATTCATTTCCCGCCGTTCTCCTGCGGAGGGGGAAGCAGACGGACTTTCCTGGTCGAGAGAGGGAAACTAATGCTCACTACCGTGCGCATCCCCGGCTCGCTGTCAATCAAAAGCTCGGCCCCGTGCTCACGGATGATCCTCTCCACTATCATCATGCCCAGACCACTGCCTTCGTCACGCGTAGTGTAGTAGGGCTCGACAACGTGAGGCAGGTCCTCAGCAGATATGCCCTTCCCGTCGTCGGCGAAGGATACCGTGAGGGAATCGTCATTGGCGGCGCAGTCAATGTCCAGCCTGCCGCCGTCCTGCATCGCCTGGACAGAGTTCTTGACAATGTTGTAGAACGCCTGCTTGAGCTGCAGCTCGTCACCTTGCACCGTCGGCAGACCCTCCTCCCAGATGCACTTGACATCAATCTTCTTGTTCTCTATCTCATGCCTGAGGCTTGTCAGGGTGTCAACTATCAGCGGCTTGATGTCGAGCTTGACAAGATTCGGCTTGACGCTCTTCACGGCATCCAGGAATCGCACGATGATCTTGTCAAGACGCTCGACCTCGCTGCCCGCCACCTCGACCAGCTCCGCCGCCTTCTCCCTGTCGAGGGATTCCCCGGAAATCATCCTCTTGAGAAGTTGAAGATGGATGTGCAGGCTGTTGAGCGGGTTGCCGATCTCGTGTGCCACTCCGGCGGCGAGAAGCGATATCATATGCATCTTCTCCGACTCGATCGTCTCTTGCGTCTTGCTCCTCGATTCCGTGAGGTCATGAAGGATTATCGTGGCGGAGTCTCCGCTGCCCTCCAGGGGCACAAGATACAGCAGCAGCAGCCGGCGCACAGGATAAAGTATCTCGATCTCACAAAGGATGTTCTTCTTCCAACTGCCGTCGGCGGACTGCATCCCCTTCCAGTCAAGACCCCTGAAATAACGCCTTATGTCGCTGCCGTCATAGCTCTCCGGCAGCCCGACAAGGCCCTGGGCCGCGTGGTTAGCGTATTGTATCCTGCGGTCAGCACCGATGACTATTATCCCCTCCTTTACGGCGTTGAAGACAAGCTGGAAAAAACTCCGCTCACGCGCCATCCGCTGCATCAGAACCTGAAGGTTGGTCTTGTCGGCCGTCTCTATATTGCCGATTATCTTCTCGAAAAAACTCTCGCTGAACACAACTTAGCACCTATAATTGAGAACTTAGCAAGAACTCTCCGGTCCCTGCCGAACACCGCATCCCGGGCAAGCCCCTATAATGTCAAATCTAACATCCATAACAAAAAAAACAAGCAGGAAAGAGACGGAAGAAAAATATCCTCGCGATACTCTTGAAACAAGAGAGAAGGGAAAGTAAATTAGTGGAGTTGACATAGACATGTCGGCGTCGATGGGATAGATTAGTATGGTTTGTACTGTGCTGTTAAAGCTATAGGCGAAATGCCAGAAATCTGGCCGTATGTTGACGAGTCCCATGACATACAAAAGTATTTAGTTCATCGCTTCCCTTACGGAGTGATCTAGCGAATTCAAAGCGAGGTCATTCAAGTCATCGCCGTAATGAATTTGCGCCGTCATCCGGATTATTGGCGGGAACGCATACAGCGCTGGAAGGCTTGATGAGGCTACGACGGAGTTCCTCTTCCCCTTGATCGCACACTCGAATCTCTCCATTCACTTGCTGTCTTCGCGTCTGTACCACATATGGCAGATCCTGCGGTTTTTCACTCCCGGCGGGTAGACCATTATCAGGAGGAACATGAAGAAGATGTGCCAGGTGGAGAACTGTCTCATCTTCCTTGCGGAGGTCACCACGGGGACATCGAGTATCACGAAGGTCATCTTCCGTTTCCTGCCCCATCTGCGCAGGGCCCTGGAGAACCATATCTCCTCGGAGGCATAGACTTTCTCGTCGAACCCGCCGACCTCCGCCCATGCGTCCTTGAGGCAGAACACATAGGATCCCGCCGCCAACGGGGACAGGCGAATGAGGAAATGCCATAGCCAGCAGAATATCCGAAGTGGCAGAGGGATGTGTTCGGCATCGAACGAGACCAGCGTGCCGCCGCCGCAGACTTTACCCCCCTGCAAGGCCTGTAGAGTCTTGGACAGCAGTTCGTCGGGGACGATCGTGTCGGCGTCAACGAATATCAGCGCCTCGCCTTTTGCCTCACGTGCGCCTGCGTTCCTCGATCC
>JAFGFR010000014.1 GCA_016930955.1 Victivallales bacterium
AAATGAGGATGGAGACATGGTGCAATGCGGCGAGCCGATCCCGTAGGGATCAAAGCCCGACGAACGTCGGGAGCGAAGCGGCACCCCGGAGGGTTAAATGTCAAAAATTCTTCCTATCCAAAAGGTGAAAAGCGAGATATTCATAAGGTGTTGTATACAAATATATTAACTGTTATTTTTGAGATTTAACTGCTTCATTTAGGTTCATTCCACCTGAGATTTTGGTGAAAGGACGGTAGTGGATTGAAAACAAACAGTGCGAAAAAGCGTGAAAAGAGAGCCAGTTTCAAAACTCCGCGTGAACCGCATTGGGAGCGCAGGCGCGGCAGACGGTGCGGCGAAATGGCTGGTGCATACCCGAAACTGTCTGTGCCTGCCATCTCGCCGTGGCCTCGCATCCAGAATGGCAAGCCGCGCGGCCACGGGTAGTTTTGAAATTGGCTCAAGACAGAAAGAAATCGAACAAGGACGGCTCCGGAATCTTCGTTGGAAACTTCATGGATCTCCTTGCAAATCCCATCAGACGCTGTTATTTTTTTGTAAGGAGATGCGCAAATGCATTCGATGCAGATCGACAAGGCCGACCGGGTTTCTATTGCAGTAGCTGCGGTTCTCGGGGGGCTGCTTGTCGTGTCCGCGCTTTTCTTTATCCGTTTTGATCTGACCGTCCGAGCCGCCGGTGTGGTCATCCCCAATGTCGAGCGCCGGTTTTACGCTGACGATGATGTTGTCGTCAAACGCATCCATGTCGGGCTCGGGCAGTCAGTTGACAAGGGGGAGCCGCTGCTCGAACTGGAAAACCTCGCCTTGTGCAACCGTCTCTTTGAATTGGAGAGTGATCTGGAAGAGACAACGGCCTCTCTTGCAGACAAAGAGTTTGAGCTTGGCGTATGGGACATCCGTCCGGGAAGCCTGGAGTTTCTTACCGCCGAAAGCCGCCATGAAATCTGTGGCAGAATCCGGAAGTTTCAGGAAGACACCGCGAAAATTTACTCCGCTATGCGCGATCGCCTCACTATTTCCCAGATAGAGTTGAACCAACGCCAGATCGAGCGTGCCCGGGTCGAGATGGAATGGCTGTCCAGTGCCGAAATGCTGAGATGGCAGACAGCCGGAATCTCGGGAATAGAAAAACAGCGGCTTGTTAAGGGAGTACAATCACTCGAAGCGAGGAAGATCCTTATCAACTCAGAACTTATTGAATTACGGCAACGGATTGAAAGTCTCAGGATAACGGCTCCGATACCGGGGGAAGTGGGCAGTCTGCCTCCACGCCACGAAGGCGAGTCGTTTAAGCGCGGCGACCTGCTGGTGACCGTTGTTGATCCGGCGGGCGGTTACAGGGTCCGGGCCAAAACCCCCCACAGAAACATTGATTTGGTCCGTCCCGGCACACGCACGGTGATGGCTGCTGAAGTTTTCAACTCATTGATCGAAGGCTATGTTCATGGAGAAGTGCTTCGGGTGGCACCCGAAGCAGATCCTGTATCCTCACTAAAGGAAGAGCCGCTTTATGAGGTTGAAATCGCGGTACTTAAAACGCCCCATCCCCTGGTTCTGGGATCACCGATGATTGTCTGGATCATCGTTGGCAAAAAGTCCTTGCCTGAAATGCTCATCAGATCGGACGGGTTCGGGCACCGTGGCGGATTGGAGAAGAACCAACGGTGATCTCGAAACCTCCACCTTCAAGTTATCCTCCATCTTTGATAGGCTATATTGTCGCCAACCGCAAGGCGTTCTATACGGGTGTGTTGCTCGCATTCATTCGGGCAGCGGTAATCACCCCGATCCCGTGGCTGTTTCAGATCATCATTGATGACAATGTCAAAACCGGGAATATCAAGGGAATAATCCATATAAGCATCCTGATAGTGGGTTTGCTGCTCCTTCACTACGTGTTCGCCGTTCTCGGGTTTGTCGCGATAATGCGTGAAAACAGCATCTTGATGATACGCCTTCGCGGCGATATTTTCCATAAGCTGCATTTCCTTAATTTCGGCTACCTTGACCGTCAGAAAACCGGAAGACTGCTGTCAAAATACGCATTCGACACTCAGAAGATCGAAGGGATCAACCTGCAAATCATGAACACCATCATGCCGAACACAGTTTACAGCCTAAGCATCACGATAATCCTGATAATCATGCAATGGCGCCTGGCTCTGATTCTGATACTGCTTCTCCCGCTCTACTTTTTAAGCCGTTTGTTCTTTGACAGCCGCATGAGGCTGGTCAACAATCAAAACCGGATTGCACAGGAGAAACTGACCGGAACCGCCAGCGAGGTAATCAGCTCGCTGCGTCTCGTCCGAAGCTTCGGGGAGGAGGATCAGGTAACAAACAATATCGATGAGCATAGTCATGCTCTGGCCAAATCGCGCTTCCATCTATCTTCAGCAGGCGCGGTCTATAGCACTTTTGCCTATACAATAGTTCAGGCTTTCTCCCTGCTTGTCGTCGCGGGAGGCGCCATTTTCGTCGTGGGCGGTTCAATGACCATGGGAACTCTGCTGGCATTTATGGCGGGACTTCCAATAGTGCTGATGCCCGTTCAGATGTTTACAGCCATTTTCGAGCAGTACTTCATTGCCCGTGAAGGCTATCAAAGCGTCAAGGAGCTTCTCGACAGCCATTATGTGGAGGACTGGAACGGTCAACGCCGTCCTGATCCTGTCCGAGGGGAGATCATATTCGATAAGGTCTCTTTCACCTATCCCGAAACCAGCAACACAATTCTTCATAACCTGAACCTTCACATCAAGGCCGGATCAAACATCGCACTGGTAGGCCCGTCAGGCTCCGGGAAAAGCACCATAGCGCAACTGATATTGGGATTGTACAAGCCGAAAGGTGGAAACATTCTTATAGACGGCATTCCGCAGTCCGAGCTGGACATGCGCTGGCTGAGACGGAATTCAGCGGTTGTCCTTCAGGATATCGTGCTGTTTTCCGGAACTATAGCCGACAATATCCGATTCGCTCTCCCGGATGCCACGGATGAAGCCATACATCATGCCGCCGGACTGGCCAACGCCGATGAATTCATCCAGAGTCTTCCCAATAAATATAACACCATTGTGGGAGAACGCGGAGTAATGCTCTCCGGCGGCCAGCGGCAACGCATATCCATCGCCCGAGCCATACTCCGCAACCCATTCATCCTTATTCTTGACGAAGCAACATCGTCACTGGACTACGAGAGTGAGCGGCTCGTTCAAGATGCCATCGCCAGAATCGTCACAAACCGGACAGTAATCACAATCGCCCACCGACTCAGCACCATACAGCAGGCGGAACGGATTATCGTAATGCGGAACGGAAGTATCCTCGAGGAAGGGAAATTCAATGAACTGGTGGCCAATGAAGGCCCTTTCTCGAAAATCCTCAAAATGCAGATGAGGGAAACCAGTTTATGATAAATATTCACCGAATGCGCCCTGCCCGGGAGCATTCCGCCTCACACTTGAAGAGACCACGCAGCGGGCTCCGAACAGGGTGGGGCAGGTGGTTCGGAAATGTGTCGTCTTTCGTTATATAGCTTGCGAGCTACGCAAATTCTTATGTTTTGAGTCAATTTCAAAACTCCGCGTGAGCCGCGTCGGGAGCGCAGGCGCGTCAGACGGTGCGGCGAAATGGCTGGTGCATGCCCGAAACTGTCTGTGCCGGCTGGTGCCTAGCGGTCATCCCCGAGCCTTTTCCTGAGTTCTCCGGGACGGTCGCGGCGGTAGGCATGGCCGGCATTGCGGATCAGGTTCTTGAAAGTCTCTTTCTGCTTTGGGGTCAGTATCGTGCCGGCTTGCTCAATGACCCTGTCCTGAAGCTGTCTTAACTCGCCCAGCCTACGCAGTTTCGCGCCGGGAGTGTCCGGTACTTTTTTCGCCATGATCTGAAACGCTTCCTTCTGGTAGTTTCTGACAATATGTGCAATTTGCCCGGCTTTTGAGTCGTCAATATCAAGGATTTCTTTTAATTTAGTATTTATTCCTTCATCCGGACTGTCAGAAGCAACCCTGGAGTCCTTGTTTTCATCGATCTCTTGTTGTTTTGCCTTTTCAGGCTGTTTTTTGTCCCCGGAAGCGTCGGGGGCTAGGGATTTGTCAAGATCATCCTTGAGCTCCCTATTTTCTCTTACGCTCTGCCTTAGCTTGGTTTTCAATGAAAATACGGAAAGCATGAGGACAGCGACAACGGCTGCGATGATGTACATGTTGATCTTTGATTTCTTTTTTTGTGTGGGTTCGTAGATGGAGTCGCGTGTCGCGGGCATTTTAAAATTTCCCCCTGCGATAATCCCGTCGAGAGCTTCAATGACTTCATCCCATGAGCCGAGGCGGTCTTCCCTGTTTTTTGCCATCATGGTTTTTATCAGGGATTGAGATCCTTCGCTGATCCCGGGATTGATTTTGCTGCAATCCGGAACCGGGTCCTGCAGGTGCTGAGCCATGATGCCCATGGCGGAGGTCGCTGTGTAGGGAAGCCTGCCGGTGAGCAAATGGAACAACGTGGCACCGAGGGAATACTGGTCGGCGCGGAAATCAAGGTCAGGAAGCCCCCTGGCTTGTTCCGGGCTGATGTAGTTCGGGGTGCCGATGATGGTACCGGTCATTGTAAGGGACTCGTCGCCTCCCGTGATCTTGGATATCCCCATATCCATCAGCATGGGCGTGCCGTCGCCGGCAATCATTATATTGTCGGGCTTGATGTCACGGTGGAGTATCCGGAACTTATCCCAAGCGTATTTGAGGGCAAGTGCAATGTTGCGCGCAACCCGGAGTGCCTCACGCTCCGCCATGGGGTTCGCCTCAGAGAAATACTCGCCGAGGACTTTGCCCTCCACATATGAGATCGCCAGGTAGCGGATGCCGTGCTGCTCTCCCGCCTGGTACGCGGTGACAATATTCGGATGGGTGAGCTTCCCGGCGATTTTCACCTCAAGAAGGAAGCGGCTGACAAAATTCGAGTCTCGCGCGAGGTCGGGAGAAAGGATTTTCAGCGCGACTTTCCGATGAAGAGACTTCTGGGTGGCGAGCCATACCTCACCCATACCGCCCACACCAAGCAGTTTCTCGATGGTGAAATCCCCCAGATCCATCCCGGAAACGACTCCATAGGGGGGGACTGTCATCGTCTGATGACATGAAGGGCATTGTATAAGCTTTCCCACATCCTCCCCGGATGCCGAAAGCGCTATCCGGCAAGATACGCATGTAAATCTCACATCTGCCATGATTGAATCTCTCTAACGTCTGGAACACTTAGGTCTAAATCAACAAAATCGTATATCCTTCTCCCCGTCATCTCTGTCTGGCGCCGCCATCTTGCCGCGCCTCAACTTCGGATGCATGACTGGAAATTAGCATCTGGGAGACCGATATTCCAAGATGTTTGACTATTTTACTGTAAATAATCAGGCATTGGGGCAGGGTGCTGGAATGACAGTGAAAATTGTCCATTTGTTTCTATATGCCGCACGTCTCGGCTCGCAAATGCCGCACTTCAGTGCTATCTTTATCACACAACACGCAAAGTCAAGGAACAAATGAGCGACACAAATCATTGCATGACACGGATGACTCTGCTGGCCAAGCTGAAGGATCAGCATAATGACGCGGCATGGTCCGACTTCGTGTACTACTACCGCCAGTTTATCTACAACATTGCCAGAAGGATGGGGCTTGGGCATGATGACGCCGGGGAAATTGTCCAGATAGTCCTCATTCAGTCATGGAACAAGCTTCCTGACTTCCAGTATGATCCTGGCAAGGGGCGGTTTCGTGGTTGGCTCTGCCGGATCACAGGGAATGCGGTGAAAAATTATCTGCGCGACCATATCAACCGTTTTGTGGAACTCGACCCGGATGCCCATTTGTCAGAATTGATGACCCCGCCGGAAACCGAGAAGATCGCCGATGAGGAGTGGAGAAGCTATGTCCCGAAACTGGCATGGAAAAATATTGAGGGGCACTTCGATTCAAACGTGAGGCAGACCTATGCGATGCTTGCGGAAGGGAAGTCAGTAGCGGAGATCGCGGAAAGACTCGGAATCAAACACAGCAGCGTATACGTCTACCGCAAGCGCATCCAGGATAAACTACGGGTCGAGGTAAAACGGCTTGAGCATGAATTAGGGTGATCACTGCATGGGGTGATACTCAGGGCGGGGGGCAGCCCGTCTACCTGCATGCCTCCAGTGCATTTTTGAGGTCTTTGGCCGTTTTGAATTTCAGCATTTTGCGGTCATCCAGCGCTGAGTCTAACAGGTCGGCCAGTCGTTTGGATATCCTGGGGTTTCTTTTTCTGATGGGCACCGGATCGGACTCCAGCACGGCGCACATAGGATTCCGTATTTGTCTCATGTCCCTCGGAGGATGCCCGGCAAGCAGATAATACAGCACAGCAGCGGAACTCCAGACATCCACTTCAGGCCTTGCGTGTTTGTAGTTCACGATCTGCTGTCGGCATACGAAGGCCAGCGTGCCACCGACCGCCCCGGTCCTGGTCAGCCCGTGAAGCCCTGAAAGATTGAAGGCTTTCGCCAGCCCGAAGTCTGCAATCTTCACTGTTTCTCCAGCCACCGTTTTGTTGATGAGAATGTTTTCAGGTTTTATATCCCGGTGGATCAACCCGGTGAAAGAACCCTCCGCCCCGTGCTCCTCGAGGGTTCTGCCAACATTCACATTGTGGAGATAATCCAGGCCATCAAGCACATCGTTGACGAGCCTGACCGCCTCATCCGGCTGCAACCCCCCCGGCTTTGACCCCAGAAGACCCTCCAGATTCCCTCCGTTGCAGTATTCCAGCGTGAAATAAAACAACCCTCGGGAATATCCTGAATCAAGAATCGGGACTATGTTGGGGTGACGCAGATTCTGCATGCTTTTGGTTTCACGGATAAATCTGGCCTTGTGCTCCACGTCGGCGGCGATTTCTGGAATCATGGTCTTGAGTGCGACCTGCCGTCCGGTTTGCTCCTCTCCAGCCAGATATACTCTTCCATTTCCACCCGTCCCAAGTAAACTCTTTATCCTGTAGCCCCCTATCTCGGGAATCCCGATGACGCTCTGGCCATCTCCGGGCGACTCCTGTGCCGGAGCCTCGGGACCCCCTGCCGGAGAAAACGTCTTCCGGTATTCGGGCGCAAATCCTTTGACCTCGACCTCTAGAATTGTGGCGCCTATCCGGATTTCATCCCCGTTCTCAATCAATGCCGGACCGTCCCTCCCCGATATATCATGGCGGTTAAGCAAAGTACCGTTGCTGCTTCCAAGGTCTTCCACTGTCAGGAGGGGAGGGTTGACTTCAATCAGACAATGATGTCGCGAAATCCGCTTGTCGTCGTGACTGATTCTTATCGTGCAGTCAGCGGCCCTGCCCACGATGCAGGCCATCGGTTCTTCCGCGGTGAATTTGCTTACCTCGCAAAGTCCACCGGCAACGCCCTCGGTTGATATCTTGAATTTAACATGGAACCCCATAATTCGGTACGCCCTGGGAAATCAGCACGATCTTCAATTGTTTTGCCTCTGCAGGGTACTTTAACGTCAGGTATCATGTTTTCAATGCTTGGAATGTACAGGGTGGTTTTGAAATTGGCTCAAACAAAACTGGCGGGTCAACGACCCGCCGGGTAGATTTGTTGTTCTGCGCCTTGTTGGTGCTACAACCTCTTTTCTTGGCATCAGTGGTTTCTGCTCCTTCTTGCCCTGCTTGGGAGACTTCTTGTCCGGTGCCGAGCTTCTGAAGACGCTCTCTTCCTGAAGCCGCCGTCGTGTCTTCTCGTCCTGGACACCTCGCTTTCCCGCGTGGTTGAGCCGCCGTCACGCTTGGTCGTCGTCTCGGTGTCCCGCCTGGCGCCTCTCCTCCGTTCTGTCGAGACATCCGTTGTCCGCGTGTCTCCTTCCTTCGTGCTGGTCATGTCCTTGGTCCTCAGCACTTTCCCGTCCTGTGTCGAGACCTCGCTGTGCCCCTTGAGCGTCTTCCCGTCCTTCGTCAGCGTCCCGTCCACATCGATGGTGCCTCTCTCCCCGCTGATTGCCCCGTCCTTTGTGAACGTGTTGCCGTCCTTAGTGATCGTACCCTCCGCCTCGATGGTCTTGCCCTTCGAAGTGGTGATGGTCTTGTCGTAGCTTAGCGTGTCCCCATCTTTCACGAAGTCGGCATCAATTGTCCTCGATGCCCCGGTCTTCTCGTTCGTGAAGGTAGTGTCACGGCTGACGGTGCCGCCGTCCTTGACGATCGTGGACTCGCGTGTGGCCACTACCTCGCCTTTGTCGTTCGTGACAGCGCCCTCGTGAATGACCGTATTACCGTCCTTTACGGTTGTGCCTTCATTCGTGAAAATCCTCCCGCCAGAGGTCGTGCTCGTCATAGTGTTTGCCCACTGCCCTTCACCGGTCTTGACGACGGTGCCCTCGTGGGTGGCGGTTCTAGTCCTTCCTGTGTCGGTGACGACAGTGGTGTTGGAAGTCTGGACATCCGCTTGAGCGGCCTCGGCATCTGCCAGGGTTGCGTCGTAGACTTCCTCTGCGTTCGTGGCGATTCCCAGTACCCCGACGGTACCGGCGATCAAGAGCGTGAACATCGTTTTCATCTCCGTTCTCCTTTTTTTAGTTGACGGTTACACTTTGTCCGCTTCCATATGGTACTACACGCGTGAAGACGCAGATCTTACACTAAAAGTCACTAGCATCCCATAGAAAACCACCAACCTCTTGATTCGCATTCATAAAAGTGCTATATGTGGCATCCTGCTACCGGCCCGGGTGG
>JAFGFR010000175.1 GCA_016930955.1 Victivallales bacterium
ATGATGTCGTAAGAGTCAACATGGTATCCCGCAGACTCGAGCCCCTTCCCGACCTCCTCTCCCGAGACCAGCGATATCGCCCTCTCGTTGCTGTCGCCACCCTTCAAAACCAAAACTCTGACAACCTCAGGCTCGGCAAGTATCCTGGACTCTGTCCCGGGATTGGCAAAACACACTTCAGGGACAAGATAGAGCCCCGAATGGGCAAGCACGGTCTTCTTGGCCTCGATGATAAGGCTGGCGTAATCCTCCTCGGTGCTGTCTCCGTCGTTGAGGAAATAGTTCGCGTGTATGTCGCTCACGAGCGCATCTCCTATGCGTGCGCCGCGGCACCCGGCCTCGTCAATCAGCTTCCCCGCAGACACCCCGAACAGGGGATTGCGAAATACGCAGCCCGAGCTTCTGCCCGACGGGAAATGCGATTGCCTCCACTTTGACTCGTCCTCGATCGCCTCCAGCTCCGAGGAGGCATGCACGCTGTGAAGCCTGAAAATCGCGGCGGTGACGATCAGATCCTTTGAAAGTTCAACATGCCGGTAGCCCCATTTAATATCGGAGGCATCCATGGACCACTGCGACCCGTCGGGGGCGAAACCACAAAGCTCCTCCACAATATCCTTGATCTCGACACCGTGCGCGCCGGCGTTCATGCGGATGGCTCCACCCACTGTTCCAGGGATCCCTGCCAAACCTGGCGCGCCGCCGAGACCCATCGCGGCACACTTTCTAAGGAAGTCGCCGAGCTTTGTCCCGGAACCGACCACAACATGCACATGGCTCGGCATGATCCTGGTAAAATCATTCCTGCACAGCCGGATGACCAGATGGCCGAAAGGCTTGTCGGAACCCACGATATTGCTCCCGGCACCAAGGATGTAAACACCGATCCCCTGACCATGGCAGTACTTGAGGAGCGCAGCAAGCTCGATATCGTCGTTGGGCTCGGCCAGCGTCACGCTCCCGACACCCACACCAAGGTATGTGATCTCCTTCCAGGAGACATTATCCCTCAGGCACAGCCCAGGAAATGCCGCCGTGAGACCTTTCAGATCATGTTTGTCCATATGTCGAAACTCCGGCATGACAGTTCTAGACAGTTTTCCCGCCGTAGAGCTCCTCGGGGTCACATACAAGTTCCCCCACGCACTCCAGGCTTTCCTTGTCGTCGGCCACCTTCCGGTAGAAGCATGAGCGGTAGCCAGTGTGGCAGGCCGCCCCACCCAACTGTTCAACTTTGAACACAATCGCGTCAGCGTCGCAGTCAAGCAGTATCTCATGCACACGCTGCACATTCCCGGAGGTCTCGCCCTTCTTCCAAAGCTTCCCCCTCGAACGAGACCAATAGGTCGCGCAGCCCGAGTCCAGCGTCTCTTTCCATGCCTCCCTGTTCACATAGGCGAGCATCAGTATCTCCCCGCTGGCCACATCCTGCGCCACCGCCGGGAGCAACCCGTCAGGGCTCTTGTCAAAATTCGGCTCCAGCATCGTTAAAATCTCCTCCAAAAATTCCCGCGTCTGAAAGCCAACTTCAAAACTGCCCGAGGACGAGCGGCAGATTTGAAATCAGCCCATCTGCTAAACAGATATGTCTCACGTTGCCCTAGAGAGGCACCTTGACCCTATCGAGCACGTCCCGGAGCACCTCATCCTTGCTCGTGCCGGAATACCTCGTCTTGTTCTCCAGCAAAAGACGGTGTGACAAGACCCACGGGGCAAGTTCTTTCACATCCTCAGGAAGGACATAGTCTCTGCCCTCGATGAATGCCCGAGCCTGCGATGCCCTGCTTAGCGCGATGAGGGCTCTGGGGCTCGCCCCGAGGAGGATTCTGTTGTCCTCGCGGGTAGCGCGCACGATCCGGGTCATATACACACCCACGGATTCCTCGATCCCCACCGCCTCGACCGAATTCCTGGCCTCCATTATCTTCTTGCCGTCTATCACGGGCTTGATCTGTAGAATCGGGTCCCCCTCACGGCGCGAATACATTATCTCCATCTCGGCCGTCTCGTCGGGGTAGCCGATCTCCAGCCGCATGGCGAAACGGTCGAGCTGGGCCTCCGGCAACGGATAGGTACCATGATACTCCACCGGGTTCTGCGTCGCTATCACGAGAAAAGGCTGTTCCAGCTTGTATGTCCTGCCCTCCGCGGTAACCTGGCACTCGTTCATCGCCTCGAGCAAGGCGGACTGTGTCCGCGGCGACGCACGGTTGATCTCGTCGGCAAGAAATATGTTCGTGAATATCGGACCCTGTCGAAAATGAAACTCCGAGTCGCGGGGGTCGAATATCGAGCTGCCTGTGATGTCCGAAGGGAGCAGGTCAGGAGTGAACTGAACACGCTGGAAACCGCAGGAAATAGATAATGCCAGAGCCTTCGCGAAAGTCGTCTTCCCGACACCTGGGACATCGTCCATAAGGATGTTGCCGCCGCTGAACAAAGCCGTCAGGACAAGCCCGATCACATCGTCCTTGCCCTTTATCACCTTCTTCAGATTGTCGCTCAAGTCAGAAAAAATCTCTGTCATGGTAAAACTTCGTGGAAATTGTCCGCGTTGCTCAGCACAAACCTACCGCCCTTCGCACCTCGGCCATCGTCCCGTATGCCAGCTCCCTGG
>JAFGFR010000176.1 GCA_016930955.1 Victivallales bacterium
AACCATGCCCATATCATCCTGGACATGAAGAGTTATCTTATTGCGATAGTTAAGATGGCAGGGTGACGGCCGAGGATCTGCGCTAAGCTCACAGATATCCTTGAGAAAATCACTCAATTGCAGATTCTTGACTCTAAGCTCCTCGGGATATGAGAAGCACTGATAGACACACCCCGGGACCCTGGCTGGAACTGACGACCCGGATGCCATAGACAGTCCTGAATGGATAATGCAATCGCCCTCTATCCTGTGAGGGGAAGGTTGGAGCACCGCCTTGACTACAGCACGGGAGTAGGCCTTTGACTCGGCTATGATCCTGCCCAGTATCACCTCGCCTGGCAGGACATCCGGGATCATTACTATCTTGCCAAGATTTTTTGCTATCCCCACGCCTCCGTAAGCGACGGAGGATATTTGAAGCTCAACATCGGCATCCACAATCACTTCAGCAGCTTCGCACTAGATTCCCAGATCACCAGATTGGTTCTGGCATCGGTCAGCTTGCTTCTTAAAACAAGCACATGCTGCACATCTTGATTCGGGGACACAAACGGCTCCTTGAACAATCCGCTGCTGAAGATGAAGTCGCACTGATCGAGCACCCTTCTGCGCTCTTTGTCACCACCTTCGGAATCCCCCTTCTCTGGCTCAGGCAATGTCACAACCTTGTCGGACATAAGCAACTTCAGCCTTATATCCTGCGCCAGTAGCCCAGAATCAAGATCGGGGAGAACAGAGCAGCCGAAATGCTCGACCATCACAAATGGCATCGAGTCGTCCGGCTTCTGCATGACACTGTCGATAAGAAGTTTGTCCAACGACTCGGAAAGAACGCCCCTGACATCTGAAATCAACACCTGCTCGACGGGGATTGGCCTTTGTTCCGGCCCAGAAACACCAATCGGCCCGCAGGAGGTGAAAAAAACGGCCAAAATCACAGCCGACAACGAAAATCTCATTGTAGTGCAACCTCTCTCAGTCTAAAATCCACGGCAATGACTCCCGAAGCTTTATAAGACTACTCCCAGAAAATCTTCACGTCCTGCTTGACCCTTTCCGCCTCGAGCCTCGCTTTGACAATATTGCTCAGCTCGTCGTTCTTCAGATTTGCCGTCAGAATCTCCTTGACATCTTCGAAGGGGACAGAGGACTCCTTGTTTCTTTTAATTAGCTTGATGATATGGTAGCCGAAAGGAGTTTTTACCGGAGTGGCCGAGACATCCCCGGCATCCCGGAGGGCAAAGGCGGCCTCCGTGAAGGCCTGATCCATCCTCCCGCCGCGCTCATCATTGGTCTGCCCCCTGCTGTCGAAAGCCGGGAGCTTCCCCCCTTCACGCGCACTGGGGCATTTGCTGTTGCTGACGGCCAACCCCGAGAAGTCTTCACCTTTTTTCACCTTCTCCAGCAACTCCTCGCTTTTCTGCTTGGCACTGCTGTCCGCCTTTTCGACAAACTCCTTGCGCTGCTCTTCCGACAAGCCTGCGAGACCGTCACTGTCAGCCTTGTCTGGGGTTATTAGAATATGCTCCACCTCAACAGTCTCGGGCTTCTTGAAATAATCAGGATGCTCATTGTAGTACTTTTGCGCCGCGTCATCGTCTACCTTCACAGAAGGCATCAGTTTTGTCTCAATCCAACGCTCTATGGCAACAGCCTCCTGAGAGTTCACATCGTTAATGGCTTGAGACTTCTCCTTCTCGATGCTGCTGCCCTGCTCCTGGAGGCGTTTTTCGAACGCGGCTCTTTCCTCGTCGGACATCTTGCCCATCATAGAATCGATCTGATCCAGAAGCATCCGCGGCGAAGGAGTAATGCCATCCTCGGCAGCCAGTCTCAGCAAAAGCTTCCTGTTGACAATCGAGTCTATCAACTTCCTCGTGTTGTAGGAGATGTTTGCGGCGACCTGGGGGGGCAAAGGCTGATCCTTCATGTATGGTGGAAGCTGCGCCTGTATATCCTTGACAAGATCGGCCCTTGTTATCTTCTCCTCACCTATGACAGCGACGACTTCCGGGATATTGGCATTCGAGAATATCTCCTCGATTGTGGTGCCGACTTTTTCGATCTCTGCGGGTTCCACAAAAGGCTGATCGGCACCTTTAGCGATCTTCTCGACCTTGTCGAAAGCCTCGCGCTCCAATTTCTTGCCCGCACCGGATGCCACAGGCTTGTCTGTCTCCACCGGAGCCCCACCGTCTGAACATCCCCACAAAACAAGAACCAAAGACAAAACACACGCAAACATCGAGTTCCTGAAACCTAAAGCCATCTTACACTCCTGATAAAAATATTTAATCTTGAAAAACCTGACCCAACCGATGCCAAGGCCAATCCGCAAATATAACACCTGAAATCACACAAGGCAAACAATGATGTTTAGAAAGTGAATCTGTTCCACCACCCTTCCTTTTTATCCGGCTCTTTTTCCGTTTCTGGAGAGTCCTTTGTTTTTCCGTTTTCAGGCACTTTCTCGATCACCGCCGGGCCGCCACCAGTCAGATCCGAAGAGAACAAGCCGTCGTCGCAAAAGGTCTTCAGCGGCAGATTCTGATCCTCTTTCAGGTTGTAGAGATAGTTCAGAAGCGTCTCGTTCAGAGGGTCTGCAATCTCCAGGACCGCAAAAAGCACATCGATGTCGGGGTCGTTTTTATCGAGCATCTGATCAAGATAGCTGCAGAACGACTCGATGGCCCTGGCCGATTCCCATTTGGCCATTTTCCCGGCAAGGGCTGTCTTTTCCTCCACCAAGGGGAGGAAAGGAGAAGCAGGGGGATAGGACGATGCGATCTCCTTCATCTGCGCCGCGGCGGCAAGCAGCTGTGCAGAATCGCGCGGAGACTTGAAGACCTGCAGTATCTCATCGGACTTGACGGCAAGCGCCAGTTTGTTTGACGCACCTAAAAGATCCGCATGCCTGCCGTGTTTGATAATCCCTTCGTTGACAATATTCAGGGCTCCTTGCAGATCTGCTTTGTCGATCTGCTTTTGTGCCTCGACGATAATCACATTATTCTCCTCGAGCGTCTCGAGGTTGGCGAGGAAGACATTTGTAGGAGCGAGCTCCCTGAGGCGCTCGACCTTGACCAGGGCGAGTTTGTGATCCCCCGACTGAAGAGCCTCAAGGGTCTCGACAACGACCTTCGGGAGCGTCCTCGGGGGAGCAGGGGGATCTTTCTTGCCGCATGAAACGATCAGCGAAAGAAGACAAAGCAGCGCCCAACACCTGGATATCGAGAGGTATTCCTTTGTCTTTGAAACTGGCTCTGTCATCAGACAATCCTGCACGAAAAATTCCGGGGCAAGAAAAAAGCCGGCGGCATCGTGTCCCGCCGGCATATCCAGACCTCGCACTATTCCATAGAAATAGCTTCCACGGGGCACTCGTCCACACAGACTCCGCAGTCAATGCACTCATCTGTGACCTTAGCCTTGCCGTCTTCCATCACGATCGCCTCTGTCGGGCAGGCGCTCAGGCACGCCTCGCAGCCTGTGCAGGTGTCCTTGTTTACTTTCGCGGGCATCCTAACTCTCCTTGCTATCTTAATTATGCAGACTCCTCCGGGATGCCACTCAAGCGAGCTTGGAGGGGCAGCACGGAACCACGGCGGCAAGTATACAGCACCTTAAGCCTGTTGTCAAAGCATAGTTGGGAGAGAATTTATTTTTTTCAACTCCGCGCCTCGGCGGCGGAGATAATCAGCGCACCGTTTGTCCCACCAAAACCAAAACTGTTGTTGAGGACGTGACGAAGCGTGACCCCTGTCCTCGCCTTGTTGGGGACAAGATCAGCCCACTCAAAACCAGGCTCGACATTCTCCATGTTCATGGTAGGGGCAATGAATCCCTTCTCGATCATCTGCGAGCAGAAGATCGCCTCGACCGCACCAGTGGCTCCGATCATGTGCCCGGTCATCGACTTGGTGCTGCTCACGGGGACACCGGAGGCCTTGTCGGCAAAAAGCAGTTTCACAGCCTCCAGCTCCTTCGGGTCGCCAATGTTCGTCGCTGTGCCATGGGCGTTGATATAGTCAATGTCTTCCAGCGATATCCCCGCATCCTGGATGGCCATTCGCATCAAATCCGCCGCCGACTGGCTGTCGGGGACAACCATGTCCGAGGCGTTGCTGTTTGCCGCCATCCCCGACACGACGGTGCTAAATTCAGCGCCCCGTTTTCGGGCATGCTCGAGGTTTTCGAGAACAAGTATCCCAGCACCCTCGGCAAGAATGAACCCTGAACGGTTGCGGTCAAAAGGCCTGCTGGCTCTCCAGGGCGAGTCGTTATATGTGCGTGAAAGCGCCTTCATCGCATCGAAACCAAGCGCATTGACCCAGCTTGTCTCCTCGCTGCCGCCAGTGATTACCATGTCGTAGCTGCCGTCCCTTATTAGCCTGGTTGCGATTATGATCGAGTGTGACCCGCTTGTGCATGCGGAGCTTATCGCATAGCTCTCCCCTGTAACCCCAAGCGCCAAGGCAATATTCGCCGCGGCAGAGGAGTTCATTATTTTCGTCACTGAAAACGGGCTGACCCTCTTGACCCTTCGCGTCTCGAGCATGACCTGCGCTCCGTCAAAGACAGTCTGGAAGGAGCTTCCCCCGCATCCGAGGATCACCGCCACCCGCTTGCCCCTCAAATCATCAACGGAAAGCCTGGCCTCATTGATGGCCTCGTATGTCGCAGCGAGAGCCATCTTGCCGTTCGCGCTGGTGAACTTGTCGGCCTTCTTGTCTATCAGCGGACAGTCGAAATTCAAATCAACTATTCCGCCCACCTGGCTTTCGAGGCACATGTCCTTCCACTCCTGGACAAAAACCGTGCCGGTCTTGCCGCTTTTAAGAGCATCCTCGTTCTTGTCTAATCCGTTGCCCAATGGGGTGACCAGCCCCCTGCCTGTTATTGCAACATCCATATGATAACCAACTTAAGCTTCAGTTTGAATACCAACCCGGGAACCCCCCGGATGCCATGAGTGGTAAACTAACGCATTTTAAAATTTTTCATAGCATAAAACAACTTTTTTTATGAATTCCAGGCCTTGAACAGTACAAACGCCTGGTGTAGAATCAATGGCAGTCGCCTTTGAGCCCTCCGTTCAAGGGTTGTGACCGTGGCCGATCTGGATGGAGACACCATGAATATCGATCTCAGCACCGAAGAAAAAATCAGCCGGGAAGATCCCCACGATTTGATTAGAGCCGGAAATCACGAGACTCTCAAAGCATTCTGCGAGTCTGGTCATCCGGCGGGAGTCGCCGAGTCTATATCGAGTCTCGTCCCTCAAGAGGTGTGGGAGGTCATCAGGCATGCCGAGAAACATGTCCGATCTGAAATATTCAGCCATCTCGACGAAGACCTCCAGATAGGCATCATCGAGACACTTCCCCGGAACGAGATAACCGCCTTGGTTACCGAGATGCCCCCCGACGACCGCGCAGACCTGTTCAAGCAGATGCCGGAACCACTGAAGGAATCCGTGCTGCCGGCTCTCGCACATGCCGAAAGAGAAGACATTCGAAGGCTCACTGCCTATGCAGAGGGCACCGTGGGTGCCGTCATGACATCGGACTACGCCACCCTGAAGCCACAGATGAGCATACCCGAGGCAATCGAACACCTGCGCAAGGTAGCTCCCGACAGGGAGACCATATATGTCGCATTCGTGCTGGACGACGACCGCAGGCTTCTTGGCTACACCTCTTTGAAAGATATAATCGTCGCCGGGTCTGGAAAGGCAATCAAAGACATAATGCACGCCGATTTTATATTCTCCATGGTCGACGACGACCAGGAAGGTGCGGCAAGGAAGATACAGAAGTACGACCTGCTCGCACTCCCGGTGCTGAACACGGAAAACGTGCTCGTCGGGATTGTAACCCACGACGATGCCCTTGACATCATCACACAGGAGCACACCGAGGACCTCGAGAAGTTCATGGCTATCTCCGGCGAGCACGAGGCCGCTGTCTACATGCGCACTTCCGTGTTGGAGCATTTCCGCAACCGTGCCCCCTGGTTGGTGGTCCTCGCGATTCTCGGGCTCGTTTCCGGACTCATCGTACAGAGCTACGAGGATCTTCTCATACAGTTTGCGATTCTGGCTACATTCATGCCGATGCTGGCCGACACGGGAGGCAATGCCGGCAGCCAGTCCGCCACACTCGTGATCAGAGCGCTGGCCCTCGGCGAGATCAAGCCTAAGAATTTCCTCCCGGTAATCTTCAAAGAGCTGAACGTGGCACTGATGCTGTCAATACTTCTCGGATGCGTGGCCTTCGCCAGAGTCATGCTTATCGGCGGCGGGTCAACGCTGCCCCAATCCCACTCCCTTGCCAGGGTGGGTGCCGCGATAGCGATAGCACTGTCATTGCAAGTCGTCACCTCAATCATGCTCGGGACAACCCTTCCCCTGGTTGCCAAAAGATTCAAGTTCGACCCCGCTGTGGTGGCAAGCCCGGCATTGACAACAATGGTGGACATAACAGGGCTGCTTATATACTTCTCAATCGCTAAAGCACTGCTCGGGCTCTAGTGCCGCAACTCACATGCCCAATGAAGCAAAAAGTTCTTTCCCCCGTGTCCTTTTGCATTCCTGACCGCCTCTTAATTGCATAGACTGTTGAGCACACGATGGGCGATCAAATCGGAATCGGAATCGAAATCGGAAACTGGGGCGCGGGGTCGTTACCATGATTTGACAATAACGTAACTCAGAACACCTTACCTCGGGGAAGTCAAAGTGGCACCATATTCTGTCTGTTTCGGATAACGAGAGCGGCGACGATAGTGGTTGACGATTCGAATTTACTCGTAATACGCTCTCATCAACCGATTGCCGGTGCCACCTTCATTTCCCGGCGGGCCTCACAATTTCGAGGCTATTTCCTCTTGCGGGATCAAGATGTCCGAACTTCCTCGAAGCAAGGATATTTGTATGCACACATCATCACCTTCTCCCCGACGACGAATGACAATGTTGCTTTTAAATGCCCGAAAGGCACCCCGCCAAGCACGGGGCCGTTGAAAGATTCTGCGAAATCCGCAAAAACATCCCGCAGCAGAGACTCGGGCCCGCAGTTCCTGAACGACCCGAGGGCTATCCCTGCGAATTTCGCAAAATGACCCGACTGCCTTATCTGGTTGAGGCATCTTGCGATCTTGTAGGGAGGCTCGCCGACATCCTCGAAAAGAGGGATAGCACCCTGCAGAGAAGGCATTAGATGCGTGCCGACAAGTGACGCGAAGGCAGTCAGGTTTGCAGGGATAAGCCTGCCCGAGGCTCGCCCCGGCTTCATGATCCAGACTTTTCGCAGGTCTCTCTTTTCGATTATTTGTCCGGGGAACTCCAGAGCAGGAACACGCTTGCAGACGCTCTGACTGAGAGCCCTCTCAATCGCGCCCCTCATGGAGGCCGATGCCCTGTCCGATACACATACCGCAGGTATATCCTGTGCCATAGGAGTCGCCACCGGGATGCCCTTGCCGCATTTCAGCATGGCAAGGTGGAATGCCGTGATGTCGCTGTATCCCAGCACTGGGATATCACGGCATGGAAGGGCATCCCATTGTATTGACTCGAAGAGCCGTGCCGAGCCATATCCCCCTCGCGCAGAGATGATAAGATCGACAGATTCATCCCGCCAGCAAGCAGCGAAGTCTTTTGCATTGTGTCGGCTGGCCGCCGGGATGACGGAGTCAGTGCCGGGAAGGAATAAGAAGTCGGGGATCAAACACTCGACCCCGAAGCGCTCCATTAACTCCAGAAATACACCTATGCGCGACTTGTCCGGCGGACTGCCCAACGAGACAACAGCGATCTTCCTGATAAAATCCGGGAAAGGCCTAAACATTTTTCCCCTTCGGGAGAAAGACATAAAATGAGCTCCCCTTTCCTTCCTCGCTCTCGACTTGCACGAAACCGCCATGGTTCGAGACCGTACCGTAAACCATAGAAAGCCCGAGCCCGGTACCCTCACCCAAAGGCCTCGTCGAGAAAAACGGGTCGAATATGCGGTTTATGATGTCCTTGCTGATACCCTTGCCATAGTCTCTTATCCTGACACAATAGAAGGCTGCAGGAGACAGGGAGCCTGTCTTGCTGCCCTTGCATTTCGATGCGAAGCTCTTGCCGTCGGATATTTCCACGTCTATCCTCATCCGCTCGTCAGGATTGTCACGCATCGCATACCTCGCGTTGATCAGGATGTTAAGAAACGCCTGGTTCAACTGAAGCTCGTCACCCCTTATCGGAGCATTTTTCAGGAGTGATTTCAAGTCAAGCTCCAGATTCTCCTGCGAAGCCGGCATGAACAAATCTATGGAAGTCTTAACCACCTCGTTAAGGTCAAGGTCCTTCTCGATATACTTCCCCTTCCGGGCAAAGCCAAGCAGCTTCCTCGTCAGCTCAGCGGCCTGCTCTGTTATGTTGTCAATACGCTGAAGATGCGTGTTGACCTTCTCGTCCTCGATATTGTGCATGTAGGTCAATATGTCTATATGCCCCTGGATAGCGTGCAGATAGTTGTTGAAGTCATGCGCGACCCCGCCGGCGAGCTCACCGATAGACTCCAGCCGCTGAGTGTGGGTGAGCTGCTCGCGAAGCTCCTCTCTCTCTCGGCTAGCCCTGTTCTGCTCGGTGACATCCCTTCCGAACACGACCGTGACGGGAGTCCCCTCGACCTCGACCTTGGACACGGATATATCAAGATCAAGCTTCCTTCCGGTAGCAGACTCCGCACTCAAGGGTGTATTGACAATATACTGCGTGTCATCGAAGTTGCGGTTGCCCAAAAGTTGACAGGCAATGCCGGATTTGCCTCTTTCCGCCGCAGGAAGGAAATCCTCCGGGAAGACTTTCTTCTTTATCTCCTCCAGCGAAGTTATGCTGAAGGTCTGCAGGGCCGCCAGATTCGCATCCAAGACTCTCCCGTCCTTGTCCACGAGAAGTATCAGGTCGCTGGCGTTCTCGACCACCATCCTGTAGCGCCCCTCCCACTCCTGGAGGTTCTTCTCGAGACGCTGCGCCTTGCCGTAACTGCCGAAGAACGCGAAGACGATGTCCAGAGCCCCCCTGCCCTCCCCGGGAATCTCGCGTTCGATCTTGGAGAGATATAAAGTCACAAGCATGCTCAGCCATATCGATACAAACGCATTGGAGATATACGATGTCCTTAGATGCATCCAGAACTCCGGCTGCCCCCAGAATGTCACCGAGACATAGAGCAGCGTGTGGATGATCTGAGTGAGCATGAAGGCCAACAGCACGCTAAGGAAAAGCCTGCAATTCAGGTTTCTGAGGCGCTGGAAGAATATCGGCAGAAGGAAAAGGTCTAGGGTCTGGGCGAATATCGACCCTGCCAATGTCCGCATGCTCTGACGGAGAAGATACTCCAGCGAGTCTGCAGAGGGGCCCTGTGATATTGAGTACCCAGACCATCCGCACTGCACTGCTGTAAGCTGGCTCAGGTACAGGTAAAGCCCCAAAGTGGTCATGATTCCGATTATCACCCTCTGGGTCGGAAGGGTCCCATCGGTGATGTAGACCACCATCAACACGGCGAGATAAGGCAGGAAGAGCACTGTGGATGAGATGAAGAAGTCGACACCCTGATAACCTAAGTTGACCTTCAGCTCGGTAGCGCCGACAAGCTGGGTGAATATCAGCAGCACGCCAAGGGATAGGTAGAAGGATGCCGACCCGATCTGGTGGCGCAAGGAATGCAGCAGCATCAGGCCGACAAATATGAATGTAATCTCAAGAAGCGCCAATGCGCAGGTGAATAAGGTTTCCAACTGCTCTTACCCTCCGACTCCCGGCAAAGCCAAAATGCATACGCTCTCAGGCACCGAGTCCTTCCACGATGACAACCCGATGCTCCCGCCGTGAAAATCTAACCAGAATATCTGGTTTATCAACCACGGGAAGCCTCTTTCACTTGGCTTTCAGACTTGTTTTTGGCCAAATCGGCACTAATTTGGATGAAGGAGTTAATTTTAAAACTCCGGGTGACCCGCGTTTGGAGCGCAGGCGCGGCAGGCGGGCAGTTTTGAAATTGGCTCGAAGATCGCGTTATTCTTGGCAAGTGATTTTGAATTGCCTCCTGGTGACAAGTCCCAGCGATCCCGGGATCTTGGAATGATGGAAAGTGGAATAACTGGAATGATGGAGGCATCTTTTAGGGGTTTGGTCTAATGGCACGGAAAGAAATATCGGCAGTCGTTCTTTCTCTGAACAAGCTCGACTATACCTCGGCGTGCCTGGAAAGCCTGCTTCTCACCACACACGACAGCTGGGAGCTGATAGTAATCGACAACGGCTCGACCGACGGGACGCGGCAATGGCTTCATGATTTTCAAAAAGATGCCGCACGGCACAAGGTCCCGCTTAAGCTCATACTTAATGAATCCAATCTCGGCTGCTCGACATCCAGGAACCAGGGCATAGAGGCTGCGGAAGGAAGGCTCGTCGCATTCTGCGACAACGATGTCATGCTCAGAAGCCGCAATTGGCTGAAAGTACTGGGGAAGGATTTCGAGGACGACAAAGTGGCGATAGCCGGCCCCAAGATCGTATATCCCAAACCGCCTTATGACATCCAGTGCGCCGGATGCTCAGTAACCCTATCAGGGAGAGTGGTATTCAACGGCAGGGGTGCCCCGAACGACTCCAAGGAACACAACCGCAGGCAAATTGTCCAGTGCCTGATCAGCGCATGCTGCATAGCCAGGAGGTCGGCGTTGGACGAAGTGGGCGGCTTCGACGAGGCTTTCAACCCCGTCGAGTATGAGGACATAGACCTTTGCTACAAACTGAGGGCTCAGGGCCATCTGGCCGTCTACGACCCGGCGGCGGAGATGTACCATTTCGAAAGCGTGACGACAGAGGGTACGGCGAGCATCTCGAACACCTATCTTGTCGCCAGGCACAGCCTGCTTTTCAAGGAAAGGTGGAGGCACATGTTCGGAGCCGAGAACGGCCCTGTGGAAGATGCCGCAAGATGGCTCCGAATCCCGCCATTCAGCATCGGGCAGGCAAAGTTGCCACTGCCGGCCATATAGAAGAAATCCACAATATTTTGGAGGATCAAATGAGCGACAATATCGAGAAGGAACTGAAGGAGATGATCGTTGAGCGCCTGTTTCTGCAGATCGCGCCGGATGACATCGAGGACGACAAGAACCTTATGGAGACCTACGGCATAGACTCATTCAGCATAATGGAGATCGTTGTGGGGCTGGAAGAGCTTTACGGCATCAGATTCGCACCCGGGGAGTTCAAGCTCTCCTATTTCAAGACTTTGGCCAGCATCGCCGATTTCGTGAGGGCGAAAAAAGAATGACACAGAACTCGTTCTTCATCGAACGCGATGGGATAAAGCTTTATACGGCAACATTCATTCCTGAAGGCGAGACAAAAAGACACGGGACAAAGTGTCTCTTATGCCATCCTCTGCTCGATGAGAAGAAATCCTCACACAGGTTCCTCGCGGAGCTTGGAAGAAAACTTGCGACACACGGGGTTCCGTGCGTCATGCCCGATCTGAGCGCCTGCGGGGACAGCGGAGGAGATGCGACACACTTCGACGAGGCAAGATGGATTGAGGATCTGAATGCTTTTGTTCCCGGGATACACGACGGCATAGAGGCCCCCTCGTGCTGCACGGTCGGAATCCGTTTCGGCGCGAGCCTCGCAATGCGTCTCGCCGAGCGTGAGGATACAAACATATCAAAACTTGTCCTAATTGATCCCGTGATCAACGGCATGGATTACCTCGACGAGATAATACAACAAAAGCTTGTCCGTGAAATGATGACATTCGGCAAGGCAAAGTCCACACCTGAATCGGTATTGCAGGAAATCCGCAAAGGCCACCATGCCGACCTCGACGGATTCACCGTCCCCGAGTCATTCATTGACAATTTATCCAGCTTGGACATCTCCAATCCCAACCGGCTCAAAAGATGCTCAATAACGCTTATCCTTCAGACCCACAGAAGAGAACTGCCGGAGCCCCACAGAAGATTCCTGGACAACTGTACGGGATCAGGTTGCGATTGCATGTCGAAAATAATCCTTTCCCCGCCTTTCTGGAAGGCAAACGACATCTGCGAATTCCGCAAGGTGCTCGACGAGACAGCCTCAGCCGTGCTGGGCAAATAACGATTTCCCCGGTCTTTTGGCACTTTAAAATTTGTATCCATGCCCTGGCAATGTAACTTAACCACCTGTTTCGTGGGCTGTTAGCCAGGAAGTTTTGAACAATTCAGGAGATTTTGAGTCAATGAGCGAATCTTTTCTTCAGAGAAACTTTGCCAAACGCATCGGGGGGCCGATGTTCGGCAAGGACTCGACTATCTACAAATTCGAGAAGATCAAGCGGGCAAAACGGGCCGCGCTGGCGGCAAACCCGAGTGCCGAGATCATAGACATGGGTGTCGGCGAGCCGGATGAGGGCGCGCTCCCGGAAGTCGTCACGGCATTGTCTCAAGAGGCAGGGAAGTGGGAAAACAGGACCTACGCCGACAACGGCATCGAGCTGTTCAAAACCGCAGTGGCAGAGTACATGAAGGACCTTTATGGGGTGGAGCTGGATCCGTCAACTGAGATATGCCACTCGATAGGCTCCAAGTCTGCCCTGTCCCTTCTCCCGGCATGCTTCATAGACCCTGGCGACATCAGCATATTGACTGTCCCCGGATACCCGGTGATGGGCACCTGGACAAAATACTTCCAGGGATCTGTGGTCAGCCTGCCGCTGCTCGAGGGAAACTCCTTCCTCCCTGACCTCGAGAGCCTGGATCAGGAACAGAAGCTGAAAGCAAAACTTCTCTATCTCAACTACCCGAACAACCCCACAGGAGCATCGCCCACGCAGGAGTTCTTCCATAAAGCCGTGGAGTTTGCCCGGGAGAACGAGATACTTATTGTCTCAGACGCGGCATACGCGCCTTTGAACTTCTCGGGCAAGCCATTGAGCATACTCTCGCTCCCCGGCGCAAAGGATGTCGCGGTGGAGCTGCACAGCATGTCCAAAGGCTTCAACATGACAGGATGGCGGCTGGGCTGGGTCTGCGGCAACGAGCTGGCAGTCAAGGCCTTCGCATCGGTCAAGGACAATGCCGACAGCGGGCAGTTCGCCGCAATCCAGAAGGCGGCAATCCAAGCCCTCGGGAACCACAGGGCTATCACATCGGCAATATGCGAGAAATACGAGAGACGCCTTTCGAGGATGGCTGAGACGCTCTCCGGCATCGGGTTTCCCGCGAGAAAGCCCGAGGGTTCATTTTACCTCTACGTCAGAATCCCCGTCGCCGCAGGCGATGCGAAATTCGCGAACGCCGAGGATTTCAGCCAATGGCTGATAAGGGAGAAGCTTATCAGCACTGTCCCTTGGGACGATGCCGGCAGCTATGTGCGATTCAGCGCGACTTTTGTCGCTCGGGGAGGAATCGAAGAGGAGGAAAGAGTGCTAAAAGAGTTTGCATCCCGTCTGGCTGATGCTAAATTTACGTTTTAATTGAAGGCAAACGACAAGGTATGCGGACAGCCCGGAGTGCAGACAGCCAGTCCAAAGACATAAAAACAGGAGCGCGGTATGGAAGAGAAGATCAGGGAGACACTAGAGAGTATGAGGGCTCACCTCCAGGCAGACGGAGGGGATCTGGAAATCGTTAAGATCGAAGGGAAGACGGTTTCGCTCAGACTGAAGGGTGCCTGCGGCGGCTGTCCGCATGCAACGATAACCATCAGGGACGGACTCCAGAGGATTCTCAGGGAGCAGGTTGATCCGGATATCGTGATCGAGCGCGTGGAATAGAATTTGTCATGGCGCTGAAATTATACTGGCCCGTAATGGTTGCACTAACAAAGAAGGGGATGAGGTTATGAGATTTCGCACACTTGCATTGATGGTTGCGCTGGGTATTCTGTCGGGCGCATGCGCATTCCATGGAGAAGAAACTGCCGGCAATCCGGCCGCCAGCATCTCTCCCGCATTGCCGTTCATGGTTTCAATAGGCGGAGCTTCCGCTGTTCCTTACAACGAGTATTCTGCCAAAATTCCCGACCCCCTCGCACGGTCAGCGGCAAAAATGACCGTCCACATCCCGGCCGGACAGACAGCAGTGGTCAATATCACCCAAGCCCTCCCCGAAGGCCTGGCCAAGGCTGGCCTGCCCCCGGTGGTGATGACGGCAGACGGCGGGATACCCTCCGAAATTCCATCTGTCGGAGACCCTAAGGTCTTCCCGCCAGGACTATATCTCATGAATGTAGGCGCCGACGGGAAAATAGCTACTGTCCTCTTCGAAATCAAGGATTGATCCGCACGCCATGGGCAAGTTAAAATACATCCTCCCTGCCATTGCCATGCTGCTTGCCGGATGTGTCTCCAATGTCGCCGACTACCCCGTTACACAGACAGACATGGAGACATACTCCAACACAGTTGCCGCAGACAAGGAATACCAGGATACTCCGTACGTCCTTGAAACCAGGGGCGACGGGGAGATCGCATGCGTGAACATCGGCTCAAAACAAGGTGTCGCAGCAAACTCCAAGATATCCTTCTACACGGTCATCGAGAGCCGGGGGAGCAAATACATGGTACCCTTCGCCGAAGGCAGGGTCTTCCAGTTCGGAGAAGACATATCGTGGGTCAGGGTGAAGTCGCCTGAAAGCGCGAAGGTCAGGAAAAACCATTTCGCCAAAATCGCCTCGGACCAGTCGTACTCCTTCGCGGAAAAAATGCTGTACCCACCTAGGTTCTGGCAGGGAAAATGAATTTCTGGACAAGGCAGGCTCTCGCTAGAAAACGCAGCAAGGCCTTCTTCGTATGCTTCTTGCTCGCGATGGTGATCTCCGCACTCGTCCCCTACCTGCTTTTCCAGGCCTCATGGATATTCTACACAAAGACCTTCATCGCCCCCGAGGTCTCCGCTAAAATCCTCATGATTGAAGCCTTGAGGTTCTGGGGAAATCCGTCCTTCTATATAAGCATGTCTCTTTCTGCGGTACCGATAATAGGGGGTGCGGCTCTTCAGACATCAAGACTCTTCCCCGACAGCGGCGGCACCGTGGCGATGATGCTCAACGGCACACAATCCTTCTCCGGCGCATGCGATTTCTTCCAACAGAGACTGCACAACATCGTCGAGGAGATATCCATCGCCTCGGGAGTGCCTATACCCAGGATTTTCATACTCGAGCAGGAAACGGGGATAAACGCCCTGGTCGCAGGGTCATCCAGCCAGAACGCAGTGCTGTGCGTCACACGCGGCGCTTGCGAGCTGCTGACCCGCGACGAGCTCCAGGGAGTCATCGCCCACGAGTACAGCCATCTTTTGAACGGCGACATGCCGTTCCATACCTTCATGCTCGGGCTCATGCACGGCTATTTCATCAGCATGGAGACCAGCAGCAGGCTGGATATCACCACCGGAGCGCATGGAAAAGTGCTGCAGGATTTGTTGACCTTGTTGTTGCAGATTATAGCCCTCCTGCTCCTGCTGCCGGTATGGTTGTGGCTGTACGGGAAGATATTCGGCACGACCGGAAGAATCATCAAGTCCGCCTTCTCAAGGAGCAGGGAATATCTTGCCGATGCCTGCGCCGTCCAGTTCACCCGATACCCCAGAGGCCTGGCCGACGCAATGAAAAAAGTCGGCTCAATGCCTCGTGCACAGATATTAAGGCGATCAGGCTGTCTCGAACTAAGCCATTTCTTCTTCTCCGACGCCACCCCGCCTCCCCTTATGTTCTCTCTATATCCATCTCATCCCCCACTCAAGAAGCGGATCAAGGCGCTCGACCCGCAGTTCGACGGCACTTATCCTGAGATCGACCGGAGGAAATTGAGGAACGAGATATTCTCGCTGCGTGACAAGATCGCCAATCCTGAAGTCGTTTCGGGGGAAGGCTTCCTTATTGCCTGCGCCGCCGGAAGGAGCCAGCGCTTCATGTCCATGCTCGAACGTTTCGGGACTTTCGACAAAAACGACATTGAACAGGTAGAGAAAATCATCGGCAACATCCCAAAAGAACTATACCGGATGACACAGTCCCCCGACACCGCCCGGCCCCTCGTGTATGCACTCCTCACCGACAAAGCCAGCCTCCAGATGCGAAACGTACAGGCTAACCTGCTGAGCGACAACATCGGGGCCAAACAACTGCAAGCTTGCGCGAAAGCATTCAAACTGCTCGAGAAGCAGCAGTACATGGCAATGCTCCTCGTGGAGCTGAGCATACCGGCATTAAGAACATTGACGCCAAAGGAATACGAGGCATTCAGGGCGACATGCAGGCTGATGGCCCTCGCGGACAACAAGCTCACGATCTTCGAGTACGCCCTGCTGACATGCATCTCCGTCATCCTCGACCCGCTCTTCGGGCTGTCCGAGAAGCCCGCGAAAAGACTCAGGACCACTCAAAGCCTCTCGCGCGAGCTCAGTCTCCTGTTCTCGGCGATGGCATGGTGCGGGGCGACATCCGAAAACGATGCCGCAGATGCATTCAAACAGGGCCTCGAAAAACTGCCGTGGGAAAATATTGACCTTGAACTGATGCCTGCCGCCAGCTTCGACCCCGAGGAAATGACCAAGGCAATCAAAACTCTTTGCTCTCAGACTCACCAGCGCAAAAAACATATCATCGATGCCTGTTCAACCATAATCGGCGCCGACTCGCTCATAACCAACTCCGAATGGGAACTGCTCAGGGCCTTCGCGATGATGCTCGAATGCCCCATGCCGATACTCCCCCCGGAAGAATCCAGGAAATAATCCGCAGCCATCGCATCGCGGCCTTTCCCAAAGTGGCGGGAGCATCCTGCTCGCGTTCCTGGATTTTCCTCGTCATCCGTTCTCGTCGCCGCTATCGTCCACCGATTGTTTCGCAACCGCGAACCGTGAACCGTGAACAGTGAACCAGTCCCTTTTTTTTCAAGAAATCTTCTCTGCCGCCCTTGAAATGACTCGGGAGATGTTGTAGAATAAGGTTTTCGGCAACGTTGCCGGAAGCTCGGACAGGGTGTATGCGCGGGATTATGGGGTTTAAAAGGAGGCTTTCGAGATGAGTTTCGATGTAACTGATTTGCCTGGGATGCTTGAGATTGATGGTGAGTGGTTTGAGAATTCGAAGTGTCGTCAGGCCGGGTATGTCAGGGGGGAGGTTTTTGATGTTCCGCCGATTTTTTTCAGGAAGGATTTGACAGCTGAGCAGGAGGTTGTGGGTTCGTATGACTACGAGGCGGAGTTTAATGATTCCGACAAGATGCTGTGCAATCAGATGCGTGGGGTTTTCGGGATTTTGAATGCGAAGTCGGATGCAGTCCCCTCGATACGTGCGAATACCGGGACAGGGACTCTGATGTCGCTTCTCGGGCACGACCAGATGGTATTCAAGGACAAATTGCCGTGGTTCAAGGACCATTACAGCAAGGAGGAGTTGTCGAGGGTTGAGGTGGATGACATAAGGATCCGAGGGGATTTCGAGCTTGCTTTGGGGCATATGAGGCGCTACAAGGATGTCTTGGGTTCTTCACTCCCGATATTCTGTCCTGACACCCAGGGCCCGTTTGATCTTGCGCATCTTCTTCTTGGCGACGCTATTTTCCTCGAGGTCTATGACGATCCTCCCTTTGTGCATCATGTGATGGAGCTTTGCCTGGCCATGGGTATAAAGGCGCATGACTGGTCGAAGGAGGTCTCGGGCGAGCCGTCGGACTCGATGTTCCATTCATGCAGCTTATATACTGAGAGCGCGGGTATAAGGATATGCGAGGACACCACGGCCATTATCGGCCCGGACATCATGGACGAGTTCGCCATACCCTATTCTCGAAAGCTTGCCGCCCATTACGGGGGAGCCTGGATTCATTATTGCGGCAGGAACGACCATCTGACTGAAAGAATATGCCAATTCCCCGAGTTCACGCTGATAAACTTCGGCCATATCCCCGGGCATGAGGAGGACCATAAGTTCGAGGAGGACATGCGGCGCTGCGTCGAGACGCATACAGTTTATTATGGAAACTGGCCCCGCAAGCCCGGCGAGTCGGGCAGAAGCTTCCTTGACCGTATGCACGAGTGGGCTTCGCAGGGGATTCTGATCGCTTGGGGCGATGCCGCATTGGGTGAGGAAGGATTCGGGAGTGTCGAGGAGGCGATGGACTATTGGCGCTCAAAATAGAGCCATTTTCAATAGAAATGAGAGACGTTTTATGTCCAAGCCCAATGTGGTTTTGGTAGCGAGGGAATGCGGTGTTTCGCCATCGACCGTGTGTCGTGCCCTGAACGGCAAAAGTGACATAAACGAGAAGACCCGGGAGAGGATCCTTGAGTCCTGCAGGAATCTCGGGTATGTCAGAAACAGCGCCGCGAGGATGCTGCGCAAGTCTCTGCAGGAATCTGTGGCATGCATTGTGGGTGACCACCATCAGGAGCTTCACCAGGACAAATTGTTCCATCTTAAACGGCTGATTTCCGAGGCGGGTTTCCGCTGGGGCATATATCCGACTGACAGCGGATCTGCGGGGAATGTCTTCCGGGATGTCCTTTGCACTGCGCCGGCTGGGATAATAACCCAGTTCGAGCCTGAGGGCGCTGATTTGTCTGCGGCGGTCCGGAATTCAGTGGCCGTGGCGGGCTACGACCTGTACACATCCAAATTCAACTCCGTATCGCTTGACCGTGAGACGGGTGTTGAGCAGGCCATCGGACATTTGCTTGACACCGGGAGGTCACGGGTGATGCTTTTGGGCGATCGAGTCAATGGGATGAGGGGCAGGGCCTACGCACGAACCCTCGGCAAGAGGGGTATCCATCTAAACCCACGGCTTGTGCTGGACGCCCCCTTCGGCAGGGATTTGTACTCCTACGGCTATGAGTGCATAAGAACCTTGCCAAAGGACTTGGTTTTCGATGCCGTGCTTTGTATCAATGACGCCTGCGCGATAGGCGCGGTGAGAGCCTTTCACGAAAGAGGCATCTCGGTGCCTCGCGATGTGGCTGTCGTGGGGTTCGACAACATTATGGTGTCATCATACTGTGTGCCCTCTCTGACAACAGTGGCTCAGCCTGTGGTCGAGATGGCGCAGACCTGTGTGCAGCTTCTTTTGCAGAGGCTTTCGAGGCCGAAGTCAAGAGTGTGCTCCAAAGTCCTTGATACAAAGCTTGTTGTGCGTGAAAGCACTGCCGTGCATTCCTTCAGGTAAC